>DASQTR010000116.1:0-5927 GCA_035641795.1 Ilumatobacter sp. | reverse complement strand
GGCATCGGCGAAGCGGTCGCCCGACGAGTCGGGCGCGTGTCGGTCGAGCCGCAACCGCATGGTCGTGCTCGCGCCTGCCGCCACCACGACGCGGGTGTGGGCCGCCATCTTGGTGCCCGTGCCGGCCGGGTTGACGGCATCGACGCGACCGTGAACGACGCAGTCGTTGATCGCGTCCTTCGGGTGGTCGGGTGAGCCGTCGCCGTTCGACACCACGCCGTCTATCCGGCCGGCGTTGGTCTCGTTGTCGCAGAACAGCAGATCCGCGGGCGACTCCGTGTGCAGGTACCAGGAACCGAGCTGACGATGCTCCGCGACCACAGAACGCTCACTCACGAGGCCCAGCGTCGGCTTCCGCTCGAACGGCGCCCACGACCACGTGTTGCGGAACCAGAGCGTCGGCAGCAGGTGGATCGGCGCCGCGTCCGGTCCGCGGTTGTGGACGGTGATGCGGCAGACGATGTCGTCAGGACTGGCCTTGGCGTACTCCACCTCGACGTCGAAGTAGCGGTCTTCGTCGAACACGCCGGTATCGAGCAGCTCGTACTCCATCTCGGCGCGGGTCCGCCTGGCATTGGTGGCGACGAGATCGCCGTACGGAAAAGCGGCCTGCGGATACTTGTACAGCCATCGCTGGTAGGCGTGGCTGGGCGTGTTGTCGACGTAGAAGTAGTACTCCTTGACGTCCTCGCCGTGATTCCCCTCGGCGTTGGTCAATCCGAACAGGCGCTCCTTCAGGATCGGGTCGTGTTCGTTCCAGAGCGCGAGCGCGAAGCACAGGTGCTGCTGCTCGTCGGAGATGCCGGCCAGACCATCCTCGCCCCAGCGGTAGGCGCGCGACCGCGCCTGATCATGCGAGAAGTACGACCAGGCATCGCCGTTCTCGCTGTAGTCCTCGCGGACCGTTCCCCACTGGCGCTCACTGAGGTACGGACCCCAGGCCCGCCAAGGCGTGCCTTCCCGGGCCTCTTCCAGCCGGCGCTCCTCAGCTGTCTGTTCGCGAGCTGTATGTTCCCGCTCCATCGGCCGAGTCTCGCAGGTGGCGCGAGCCGGCCCAATCACGCTACGACGGATCATCGGTACGGCGGATCATCGGTACGGCGGTTCATGGGTAAGGCGTTGTGGATTGCGATCGGCAACGATGGCGAAATGCGCAGACACCGGCCCGTCGCTCCGCTGCAGTCCGGGTGGGTGATCGTCGAGGGCCTTCCGATGTATCACCGCGTCGCCGATGAGGCGCCCGCGAATGCCCCGGCAGTGGTGCACGTCCACGGGTTCGGCATCTCCGGCACCTACCTCGAACGCACCGCCGCCCTGCTCGCGCCGAAATACCGAACGTTCGTGCCCGACCTTCCCGGGATGGGACGCAGCATGCGCCCCGATTCGACGCACGACCTGCCCGGGCTGGCCCGCGCATTGATCGAGTACTGCGACGCGATCGGGATCGAGCGGGCGACGTTCGTCGGCAACTCCTTGGGATGTCCGGTCATCGTGGCGATCGCGTCGACCTATCCCGATCGGATGGAGCGCGCCGTGCTCGTCTCGCCCGCCGGCGGTCCCAACAACCAACCGATGGCGCGCGCCGTGCGTCAGATGATCTTCGACGCCCCGCGCGAGCCCGTGGGCCTGGTTCCGATCGCGGTCGCCGATTACCTGCGGTTCGGCTTCGTCCAGGGTTGGGACCTGTTCAAGTCGATGACCGCGTACGCAACGCTCGACCACCTCCGCAACCTTCGCGTGCCGACGCTGGTGATTGCCGGGTTGCGCGATCCATTGGTCGACATCGAGCGCGTGCACGTCTTCTCGGGCCTGCCGCACGTCGATGCCGTGGCCGTGAGCGGTGCCCACGCCCTGAACTTCAGCCGCCCGGAGCTGATCGCATGGCTGATCGACGCGTTCATGGAGGGACGTCCGTATGTGGCGCCACCCGGCTCGACCGACTCCGTCGTAGAGCTGGAGATCCCGGAAGCTTCCCCCGAACTGGCGTCGGGCTGAAAGCCGCCCGTCAGCGCGCGTGCGCGAGGCCGCGCCTGCGCAGCACGGAGCGTTCCAGCGATCCGAACACTGCGTCGACGAGCAGGCCGATCATCAGGATCACGATCATCGTCGCGATCAGCCCTTCGGCGTCGGAGAACTCGCGCGCGAAGCTCATCCGTGTTCCGATTGCCTGCACGCCGGGGATGATGACGAGCAACTCGCCCGCCATCAGGCTTCGCCACGAAAAGGCCCACCCCTGCTTGAGCCCGGCGATCACACTCGGCATCGCCGCCGGTACGACGAAGTCGCGGTACATGGCGACGTTTCCGGCGCCCAGGTTGGTGCCGAGCCGGTGGAACATCGGCGGCACGCCGTCGATGCCGGAGATGATGCCGTTCGCGATCGAAGGTGCAGCGCCGAGCACGACGACGAACAGGATCGCCTTCTCGGTCAGTCCGAACACCAGCAGCGACAGCGGGAACCATGCGATCGACGGCATCGTCTGCAGGCCGGTGATGATGGGCCCGACGCCTGTGCGCAGCACCCGCGAGCGGGAAAGCGCGATGCCGACAATCCCCCCGATCAAAAGCGACAGCGCGAAGCCCACGAGCGCGCGCCGCCCGGTGTGCCCGACGGCCTGCCAGAACTCAGCGGTCTGCAGGTCGGCCCAAAGCCTGGCGAAGACGTCGGCCGGCCCCGGGAAGATGTATTCAGGCCGCCACTCCCGCCACACCAGCAACTGCCAGACGGCGAGCACGACGCCGACGGCGATCAGCTTCGGCCACACCGAGTCCCAAATGCGGCGAGCGCGCGACGGGCCAGTGGTGAACGTCACGCCGAGGTGATCGAGTCCGGCGAGCTCGCGTTCGAGAACGTCAGCCATGGCGGCGAACCTCCCCGCGCAATTGCACCGTCACCTGCGCGGCGATGGCGGCGACGTCGGGCGCCTCGATTCGGCGCGGGCGCGGCACGTCGACCGGGAACTCGGCCACGACCCGACCCGGCCGGCTGGACAGCAACATGATCCGATCGCCGAGTCGGGCCGCTTCACGAACGTTGTGGGTGACGAAGACCACAGTCAGCGCCTTGTGGGCGACGACCCGCTCGAGCTCGTCGTGGAGAATGTCGCGCGTGATCGCATCGAGGGCGCCGAACGGCTCGTCCATCAGCAGCACGTCGGCGTCCTGAGCGAGCGCCCGTGCCAGCGCAACACGCTGGCGCATGCCACCCGACAGCTCGTGCGGGCGCTTGCCCGCGAACTCCCGTAGCCGTACCAGCTCGAGCAGCTCGAGCGCACGCTCGGCGCGTGCCGCCCGGCCGACGCCGCGCAGCTTCATCGGCAGCTCGACGTTGGCCTGTGCCGTGCGCCACGGGAGTAGTGCTGCGTCCTGGAACATCAAGGCAGTGCGCCCGGCGACCTCGAGTGTGCCGGTGGTCGGCCCGTCCAGCCCTGCGATCACTGACAGCAGTGTCGACTTGCCGCACCCCGACGCGCCGACGACGCACACGAACTCGCCGCGACGGACATGCAGGGAAACGCCGTCGAGGGCGAGCACGCTGCGCGGGCCATCGCCGAAGCGCTTCGTGACCGAGTCGATGCGCACCGCATCGTCGTGGATTGGTGGCGAATCGGCATCCGAAGATGGGGGCCACCGCCGGGGTTCGAGAATGGTCATGGTGCCTCGATCGCGGGTGAGCCCCGCGCCTCCAGTACTTCGTTGAGCAGGGTCAGGTCATAGATCCCCGTCAGCTCGACGGGGTCGAGTAGGCCGACGGCGATCGCGTCGTCGGCCGATTTCTGGAGAGAGGCGGCGATCGGATCGAGGGTGAACGTGAGGTTCTCGAAACTCTTGGCGACGACGGCCTCAGACGGTCGCTGTGCCGCGATCTGCTCGATCTGGTCGATCACCGTGGCCTGTGCGGTGGCTGGGTCGGCCTCGATGGCGTCGATCGCGTCGGCCAGGCCGGCGATCACCGCCTTGACGAGTTCGGGGTGCTCCGCCAGGTATTCGGTGCGCACGATCGCATGGGTGGTTACGTACTCGCCGTTGGTCTCGGGCCACAGGTCGCGTTCATCCACGAGCACATGCCCGCCCCCTTCGAGGATCAGCCGCGTCGCCCACGGCTCTGGCACCCAGGCGCCGTCGATCTGTCCGGACACGAACGACTCGAGCGTCGTCGCGTTGGACTGCGGCAGGATCGTGACGTCCCCGCCGCCCTCGGGCGTGGTGGCGTACCCTTGGTCGGCGAGCCATGCCCGGAGTGCGACGTCCTGCGTGTTCCCGAGGGAGGGGCTCGCGATCTTCGTGCCCGCAAGCTGGTCCGCCGACGTGATGCCGGGCCCGACGACGAGGTACGCGCCGCCCGACGTGCTGCCGGAGACGATCCGAAGCGCCTCCCCGTTCGACTGGGCGAAGCCGTTGATCGCTGGATTGGGGCCGATCAGCGTGATGTCGATGGCGCCGGCGAAGAATGCCTCGATCGCATCGGTGCCGGCATTGAAAGTAAACGTGTTGAGCTCGACACCGTCGCCGAGTTGAGCCTGGATGAGGCCATCGCCGATGCCGACGAGCGCGGGAGCGTGCGTGACGTTGGGGAAGAAGCCCAAGTTGACCGTGCCTTCGAGTGCCGAGCTCGATGCGCCGACGGACGACGACGGGTCGGGCGCGGCGGCGGCCGCAGCTTCGCCGGCGTCCTCGTCGTCTCCGCAGGCGCCGAGAACGAGCGCAGTTGTGAGCGCGGCAGCGATGACTGCGAGCCGACGGGTCGATGAGATGCCCCGGGGGGAGGCGTGCATGAGAGTCCTTCCTGTGCGCTCGGCCAGTTCTCGACCAAGCCGGCGTCGACGTGATGTCGACAATCCATTGCAACCAAGTCAACCAACATTGTGGACTTTGCGGACCACCTTGTCAACCAACTCAGTCGGAAAGCACAGGAGGACTTTCCCAGGCGCGGGCTCGCGACGTCCACTCACCCACCACAGACGGCAGCTCGTTGCGGACGATGTCGGCAAGCGTGACTTCCTCGAGAATCGCTCGCAGGCTGGCCCGCACGGCCACCCAGACCTCTCGCAAGGGCTCCGCGGGCGGCGGGAAGTCTGTCTCCGACGGGCGCACACCGCGTACGGCAGCGAGCGGCCCGTCGACCACCCGCACGATGTCGGCGACGGTGATCCGGTCGGCCGGGACGGCGAGCCAGTAGCCGCCGTCGGTGCCGCGGCGAGACATCACGAAACCGGCGTTACGCAGCAGCGAGAGGATGTTCTCGAGGAAGTTGATCGGAATGTCCTGGGCGCCGGCGATCTCTTCGCCTTTGACTGGGCCAGAGCCCTGGGCGGCGGCGAGCTGCACTGCTGCCCGCACGGCGTAGTCGACCTTGGCGGTGATCCTCACGGCCGCAGTCTTATCGAGTCAGCCGGGTGAGGGCGGCCAAGGGCAGCCACAGCCAGTCGGGACGATTGTCGGCCTCGTAACGCACCTCGTAGCACGCCTTCTCGAGCTCGAGCGCGGCGAGCAGGCGCTGATCGGCCACATCGCCGTATCCGTTGCCGTATCCGTATCCGTTGGCGTATCCGTTGAGGAATGCCGACCGCGCCCGCGCCAGCCACCCCCCGCGATCGGACTCGACTGCATCGTGGTCGGCGGTGCGGGCCACGTAGTCCAGACTGCGCAGCATGCCGGCCACGTCGCGGAGTGGCGACGCCGGGAGTCGACGCTCGTGGAGCGGCCGTGCCGGCTCACCCTCGAAGTCGATCACGGAGTAGCCGCCGGCGGTCCGCGCCAGCAGCTGGCCGAGGTGGTAGTCGCCGTGGATGCGCGTCACGGGTGTGCCGTCGTGGGCAGCACCGAATCCCTCGGCGAACCGTGCCATGACGGGGGTCGCCAGTCGTTCGAGGCGCTCGCGCGCGCTTCCGGTCACGGCGCTCAACGCCAGTGTCAGTTGATGCTCGG
>DASQTR010000115.1:0-4998 GCA_035641795.1 Ilumatobacter sp. | reverse complement strand
GTCGCGCTGCCTGCGGACGGTCGGTTGGCCGGTTGCCTTCCACGCCATGATGATCTCCTTGGCGAGCCTGACCCTGAGCGACTGATAAATCGCTGATACATGGGAGCCGAGCGGCTCAACCGTCAGTATATCATGCCTGGTAGATGTGGTCGGGAAGGGGAGATTCGAACTCCCGACCCCCTGCTCCCAAAGCAGGTGCGCTACCAGGCTGCGCCACTTCCCGTGACGCTCGAAGCGTACTGGCCGTCAGCCGCCGCGGGCTGCTGCCTTCTTCTGGCGCTTGCGCACTCGCTTGGCCGCCCGGCCGATGGGCTCGATGTTGCGGTGGTCGAGATCGGCGAGCTCGGCGCCGTTGTCGAACAGCACCCGGTACCGCAGCCAGTTGAAGCCGTTGGCCAGCAGCACCTTGCCTTCGGTGCCCTGCGGCACGCCGATCAGGTCGACCGTGGCGCGGACGCGGTCGCCGATGCGGAGGTCGAGCTGGTCTTGGTGGGGCGTGGCCAGCGCATGCGGCTTCCAGATCTCCATCGGGCGTCATTCTGCCGGATCAGCCTGCGGTGACGCACCATTCCGGCCCGTAGGATGACCGGTCTCATGAAGTCTTCCGTGGAGACCCTCGAGGGAAACAAGGTCAAGGTGTACGTCGAGGTCGACGAGGCCGAGTTCGATCGTGACATCGACCAGGCGTTCAAGGCCATCGCCCGCGAAGTGAAGCTGCCCGGGTTCCGCAACGGCAAGGCTCCCCGCCGCGTGCTCGAGGCCCGGATCGGAATCGGCCCCGCGCGCGAGCAGGCCCTGCGGGATGCGATCCCGCGGTACCTCGGCAAGGCGGTCCGCGAGCACGACGTCGACCTCGTCGCCACACCACAGATAGAGGTGACGGGCGGCCAGGAAGAGGGGATGGTCGAGTTCGAGGCGGAATGCGAGGTGCGACCAGAGGTCACCATCCCCGGCTACGGCGGGCTGCGGATCGAGCTCGACCCGATCGAGCCGACGGCGGACGAGATCGAGGAAGCCAAGCAGGCCGAGCTGCGCGCCGCCGGTTCGCTCACCGACGTCGACCGTCCCGCCGAGGCCGGCGACTTCCTCACGATCGACCTCACCGCCACGCGCGATGGCGAAGAGGTGGCGGGGCTGAACACCGAGGACTTCTCGTACGAGCTCGGCAAGGGCTGGGTGACCGACGACTTCGACGAGCGGCTCACCGGCGCCAAGCCCGGCGACGAGCTGACCTTCTCCGCCAACCCGAAGGCCACCGAGGAGCCCGCCGACTTCACCGTCAAGGTCAAGTCCGTACAGGCGCTGGTGGTGCCAGAAGCCACCGACGACTGGGTCGCCGAGAACACGGGTGAGTTCGAGACCGTCGACGAGTGGACCGAGTCGATCCGCGAACGGCTGGCCGGCGCCAAGCTCAACCAAGTGCGCCAGGCGGTGATGCCGGCGCTGACCGAGGCGCTCACCAATCTCATCGACGTCGAGCCGCCGGAGTCGATGGTCAACGCCGAGATGCAGTCACGGATGCAGACCGTCGCCCGCCAGTTCGAGTCGCAGGGCATCGATCTCGCCGCGTGGTTGCAGGCGACCGGCCAGGATCCCAAGGAGTTCTTCGAGGGTTCCCGTCCGCAGGCGGTTCAGGGCGTGAAGGCCGACCTCGCCCTGCGCGCCGTGGCCGCCGCCGAGGGGATCGAGGTCGGCGACGACGAGCTCGAGCAGCAGTACGCCCGAATGGCGATGCAGTTCGGCGGCAAGGCCCGCGAGATCCGGCGCATGTACGAGCAGAACGACGCCGTCCCCGAGCTGATCGCCCAGATAAAGAAGTCGAAGGCGACCGACTGGCTGCTGCACCACGTCGAGATGGTCGACCGCGAGGGCAAGCCGATCGATCGTGACCTTGTGCTGGGGCATACTCACGACGAGCACGGCGGTCACGGCGACGAGCACGAGCACGACGAGCACGATCACGAGCAAGCGGACGTCGACGGAGGGGTCGACACAGGGGAGGACACGGAATGAATCTCGAGGCCATCAACTACCTGGTTCCCAACGTCGTCGAGCAGACCAGCCGCGGCGAGCGCGCCTACGACCTCTACAGCCGGCTGCTGAAGGACAACATCATCTTCCTGCAGACGCCGATCGACGACCAGATCGCCTCGCTGATCTGCGCCCAGCTGATCCATCTCGAGTCGGAGAACCCCGAGAAGGACATCAACATCTACATCAACAGCCCCGGTGGCGACATCACGTCGCTGTTCGCGATCTACGACACGATGCAGTTCATCCGCAACGACATCGCCACGATCTGCCTCGGCCAGGCGGCGTCGGCGGCGGCGGTGCTGTTGGCGGCGGGCACCAAGGGCAAGCGCCTCGCCCTGCCCCACAGCCGCATCCTGCTCCACCAGCCGTACGGTCAGGTCGGCTACGGGCAGGTCACCGACCTCGAGCTGGCCGCCAAGGAGATCCTCCGCATGCGCGATCTGCTCGAGGAGATCCTGTCCAACCACACCGGACAGTCGCTCGATCGGGTCCACAAGGACACCGACCGCGACTTCGTGATGGAGGCCGACGAGGCGCTCGACTATGGGATCATCGACACGGTGATCTCGTCCCGGGACGCGATCGACCGCACGGCGGCGATTCGCTGATCCGGCGCGCCGGGTCTACTAACCTTCGGGCAAAGCGGCGGTAGACCACAGTGAGACCCAGACTGACGTAAGCAGACGGGAGGGGGTGAGGAGATGGCGAAGTTCGGCGACACCGGCGAACTGCTGAAGTGCTCGTTCTGCGGCAAGTCCCAGAAGCAGGTCAAGAAGCTGATCGCCGGGCCAGGCGTGTACATCTGCGACGAGTGCATCGACCTCTGCAACGAGATCATCGAGGAAGACGTCACCGACGCCGGTGAACTGAGCTTCGAGCACCTCCCCAACCCTCGTGAGATCCGGGCCTTCCTCGACGACTACGTCGTCGGGCAGGAGGAGGCCAAGAAGATCCTCTCGGTCTCCGTCTACAACCACTACAAGCGGATCCAGTACCAGCAATCGTCGAGCATCGGCCGGCGCGACGACGTCGAGCTGCAGAAGTCGAACATCCTCCTGCTCGGCCCCACCGGCTGCGGCAAGACCCACCTCGCCCAGACCCTGGCGCGGATGCTCAACGTGCCGTTCGCCGTCGCCGACGCGACCGCCCTCACCGAGGCCGGCTACGTCGGCGAGGACGTCGAGAACATCCTCCTCAAGCTGATCCAGGCCGCCGACTTCGACACCAAGCGGGCCGAGACCGGCATCGTCTACATCGACGAGATCGACAAGATCGCCCGCAAGAGCGAGAACCCGTCGATCACCAGGGATGTGTCGGGCGAAGGCGTGCAGCAGGCGCTGCTCAAGATCCTCGAGGGGACGCAGGCATCGGTGCCGCCGCAGGGCGGTCGCAAGCACCCGCATCAGGAGTTCATCACGATCGACACGACGAACGTGCTGTTCATCCTCGGCGGCGCGTTCTCCGGTCTCGAGTCGATCATCGAGCGCCGCGTCGGCCAGCAGGGCGTCGGCTTCCACGGCACGGTGCGCGCCAAGAGCCAGCGCGATCCCGGCGAGCTGTTCGCCAAGGTGCTGCCGGAGGACCTGGTCAAGTTCGGGATGATCCCCGAGTTCATCGGCCGCCTGCCGATGGTGGGCGCGGTGCGCTCGCTCGATAAGGACGCGCTGATCAAGATCCTCACGGAACCGAAGAACGCGCTGGTCAAGCAGTACCAGAAGGTGTTCGGGTTCGAGGAAGTCGAGCTCGAGTTCACGACCGACGGGCTCGAGGCGATCGCCGACCTCGCCCTGCTCCGCGGCACGGGCGCACGCGGCCTGCGGGCGATCCTCGAAGAGGTGTTGCTGAACACGATGTACGACCTGCCGGGGCGCACCGACGTCAGCCGGGTCCTGATCGACGCCGACACCGTGCGCGACAAGGTCAACCCCACGCTCGTGCCGCGCAAGAGCTCCACCACCCGCCCACGGCGGGCGGCGAGCTGATCTCACCCCACGCCGCGTCGTCATGACGATGGATTTCGCCGGCGCGCTGGCATACCTCGACGAACACGCCTCGTACGACAAGACCGGCCGTGTGACGTCGCCGTCGGTCGAGCCGATCAGCCGCCTGGCGTCGGCGATGGGCGACCCGCAGCTGGCGATGCCGGTGATCCATGTCACCGGCACCAACGGCAAGGGTTCGACGGTGCAGATGATCACCCGCCTGTTGACGGCGCGCGGCCTCACCGTCGGCACCTACACCAGCCCCCACCTCGAGCAGATCAACGAGCGCCTCAAGCGCAACGGTGAGCCGATCAGCGACGACGACTTCGCCGAGCAGATCGCCGGCATCGCCGACCTCGAGGTGCTCACCGGCGTGCGCCCGACGTACTTCGAGGCCGTCACCGCCGCCGCCTTCCGTTGGTTCGCCGACATCGCCGTCGACGTGGCGGTGGTCGAGGTCGGGATGCTCGGGCGCTGGGACGCCACCAACATCGTCGACGCCCAGGTGGCCGTGATCACGAACATCGGCCTCGACCACACCGAGTTCGCGGGGCCGTCGGTGGTCGACATCGCCCGCGAGAAGGCGGGGATCATCAAGCCCGGCAGCGCGGTGGTCGTGGGGGAGACCGATCCGGAGCTGGTGGAGATCTTCCGCGCCGAGGGTGGTGCCAGCTACATCGTGCGCGGCGACCACTTCGACACCGAGGACAACGAACTCGCGGTCGGCGGACGCTCGCTGGCGTTGCGCACGCCGACCACCATCTACTCGGACGTGTTCCTGCCGCTCCATGGCGCGCATCAGGGCGAGAACGCGGCGGTGGCGCTCACAGCGGTCGAAGCGTTCTTCGCCGCCCCGCTGCCCGAGCAGCTCGTCCACGAGGGCTTCGCCAACGTCGAGATGCCCGGTCGCTTCGAGGTGATGGGCGTGCAGCCACTGACGATCATCGACGGCGCCCACAACCCGCCCGGTGCCGACGTCTGC
>DASQTR010000114.1:0-5333 GCA_035641795.1 Ilumatobacter sp. | reverse complement strand
GCCTGATCAGCTCCTGGTCGAGCGCCTGGTCGATGCCATGGTCCTGCGCCACCGACTGGTGCAGCGTCTGCCGGTAGGCGTTGACCGGTCTAGCGAGGATCGCCGAGATGTCGAGCCCGCCCGCCTTGCAGTGCTCGATCGCCGGCTGGACGTCGAGTGTCTCGACACGCCCGATCATCTCCTCCATCGTGCGGAACCCGAGCTGCGCCATGAGCTCGCGCACCTCCTCGGCGATGAACTCGAAGAAATTGACGACGAACTCCGGCTTGCCGCTGAAGCGCTTGCGCAGCTCGGGGTTCTGCGTAGCGACACCGACCGGGCACGTGTCGAGGTGGCAGACGCGCATCATCACGCAGCCCGAGACGACGAGCGGCGCGGTGGCGAATCCGAACTCCTCGGCGCCCAGCAGCGCCGCGATCACGACGTCGCGCCCGGTCTTGAGCTGCCCGTCGGTCTGTACCACGATCCGATCGCGCAGGCCGTTGAGCACGAGCGTCTGCTGCGTCTCGGCGAGACCGAGCTCCCACGGTCCGCCGGCGTGCTTGAGTGAGGTGAGCGGCGAGGCACCGGTGCCACCGTCGTGGCCGGAGATGAGCACCACGTCGGCCTTGGCCTTCGAGACCCCCGCAGCAACGGTGCCGACGCCTGTCTCGGCCACGAGCTTGACGTGGACCCGTGCCGACGGGTTCGAGCACTTGAGGTCGTGGATCAGCTGCTTGAGATCCTCGATCGAGTAGATGTCGTGGTGCGGCGGCGGGCTGATGAGACCGACGCCTGGCGTCGAGTACCGCGTCTTGGCGATCCACGGATACACCTTGTGGCCGGGCAGCTGGCCGCCCTCCCCTGGCTTCGCCCCCTGCGCCATCTTGATCTGCAGGTCGTCGGCGTTGGTGAGGTACTCCGACGTGACGCCGAAGCGGCCGGACGCGACCTGCTTGATCGCCGAGCGCCGCTCGGGATCGTGCAGCCGCTCCGGATCCTCGCCCCCCTCGCCCGTGTTCGACTTGGCGCCGATGCTGTTCATCGCCATCGCCAACGTCTCGTGCGCCTCGGCGGAGATCGACCCGTACGACATGGCACCGGTCGAGAATCGACGCATGATCTCCGCGACCGGTTCGACGTCCGAGATGTCGATCGGCTGGCGATCGCTCGCGAAACGGAACAGGCCGCGTAGCGTCGCCAAGTTGCGCGACTGATCGTCGACCTTGCGGCTGTACTCCTTGAATATGTCGTAGCGCTTGGCGCGGGTGGCGTGCTGCAGCTTGAACACGGTCTCCGGGTTGAACAGGTGGTAGTCACCCTCGCGGCGCCACTGATACTCGCCGCCGAGCTCGAGCTTGCGGTGAGCGCGCTCCTCTGGGCGCCTGGGGTTGGCGATCGCGTGGCGAACGGCGACATCGGCGGCGATGCCCGCGAGGTCGATGCCGCGGATCCTGCTCACGGTGCCTGTGAAGTAGCGGTCGACGAGCTCCTCGCCGAGTCCGATCGCCTCGAAGATCTGGGCGCCGGTGTACGACGCGACGGTCGAGACGCCCATCTTCGACATCACCTTGAGCACGCCCTTGCCGCACGCCTTGATGTAGTTCTTCACTGCCTTGTGAGGGTCGATCCCGGCGAGCCCGTGCATGCCCTGGGCGATCAGGTCTTCGATCGACTCGAACGCCAGATAGGGGTTGATCGCCCCGGCGCCGTAGCCGATCAGGAGCGCCATGTGGTGCACCTCGCGAGCGTCGCCGCACTCGACCACCATCCCGACCTTCGTGCGCTGCTTGGTGCGCACCAGGTGGTGGTGCACCGCGGCAGTGAGCAGCAGCGACGGGATCGGGGCGTCGACCGAGTCGGCGTTGCGATCGGAGAGCACGATCACGCGCGCGCCGCGCTCGATCGCCCACGACACCTCGCTGTTGATCCGGTCGAGTGCGTCGCGCAGCGCCGCTCCGCCGCCCGCCACGCGGTACAGGCCGCGAACGACATGAGCGGCCAACCCCGGGAAGTGGCCGTCGTCGTTGGCGTGGATGATTCGCGCCAGCTCGTCGTTGTCGAGGATCGGGAACGGCAGCGCCAGCTGGCGGCAGCTGTCGGGGCCTGGCACCAGCACGTTCGACTCCGGCCCGATCGTCGACGACACCGCCGTCACGACCTCCTCCCGGATGGCATCGAGCGGTGGGTTGGTGACCTGGGCGAACAGCTGCTGGAAGTAGTCGAACAGGAGCCGCGGTCGGTTCGACAGCGCCGCGATCGGCGTGTCGGTGCCCATCGATCCAATCGGCTCGGCGCCGGACTTCGCCATCGGCGCCACGATCACCTTCAGCTCTTCGTGGGTGTAGCCGAACATCTGTTGGCGGCGCAGCACGCTGTCGTGGCTGAAGACCACGTGCTCCCGCGGCGGAAGCTCGGATAGCTGGACCATCTCGTCGCGCAGCCAGTCACCGTACGGGTGTTCGGCGGCGAGCGTCTTCTTGATCTCCTCGTCGTCGACGATGCGACCCTCGCGGGTGTCGATCAGGAACATGCGGCCCGGCTGCAGGCGGCCCTTGCTGACCACCTTGGCCGGGTCGATCTCGAGCACGCCCACCTCCGACGCCATGATCACCAGGTCGTCGTCGGTCACCCAGTACCTGCTGGGACGAAGGCCGTTGCGGTCGAGCACGGCCCCGATCACCGCTCCGTCGGTGAAGGTGACGCTGGCCGGGCCGTCCCATGGCTCCATCACGCTCGCGTGGAAGCGGTAGAAGGCACGCCGGTCGGCGTCCATCTCGGCGTTGTTCTCCCACGCCTCCGGGATCATCATCAGCACGGCGTGGTGGAGCGGCCGGCCGGCGAGGTGCAGCAGTTCGAGCACCTCGTCGAAGCGGGCTGTGTCGGAGGCGCCCTCGGTGCAGATCGGGAACGCCTTGTCGAGATCGGGCAGCAGCGGACTGGCGGCCATCGCCTCGCGTGCCCTCATCCAGTTCTGGTTGCCCTGCACGGTGTTGATCTCGCCGTTGTGGGCGATGTAGCGGTACGGGTGGGCTAGCGGCCACGACGGAAACGTGTTGGTCGAGAAGCGCGAATGCACGAGGAGCAGCGCGCTCTCGATGCGCGGATCGACCAAGTCGGGGTAGAAGTCGCCGAGCTGCCGCGGCGTGAACATTCCCTTGTAGACGAGCGTGCGGGCCGACAACGACGAGAAGTACGAGCGCAGTTCGGACGGCAGCTCGTGCTCGATCCGCTTGCGGGCGACGAACGTGAGCCGGTCGAGGGCGATTCCGGAGGCGCCGCTCGGCGACGACACGAACAGCTGACGGAACGCCGGCATCGCCGCGCGCGCCGTCTTGCCGAGGCACTGCGGGTGGATCGGCACGTCGCGCCACCCGAGCACGGTCAGGCCGCAGTCGCCGATGATCGTCTCGATCATGTCCTCCGCCTTGTGGCGCAGATTGTCGTCGACGGGCAGGAAGGCGATGCCGACCGCGTACCCGCCGACCGGTGGCAGATCGAACTCGACGACGGCGCGCAGCAGCCGGTCGGGGATCTGTAGGAGGATGCCCGCGCCGTCGCCGGTGTCGGCTTCGGCACCCGTGGCACCGCGGTGCTCGAGGTTGCACAGCGCCGACAGGCCGGTGCGCACGAGCGCGTTGGACGCCACGCCGCGCGTGTTGGCGACGAAGGACACGCCGCACGAATCGTGCTCGAAACGCGGGTCGTAAAGACCCGAAGCGACTGGGTACGTCTGCATCGGTGCTTCCACTCGGGGGATCGGAGTTGTGAAGACCGGGACGACGTTGGCCCGAAGTTGCAAGCATGTTAGGGGGTCGACCGGGTCAATGAAAATGCATTCGCCGAATCGTTCGTGCTGAACTGGGAACATGTCCCGTCCCAGGTTCGCGTGTGGTCGCGTCGCGCCCTGGCTGGCGATGGTCACGGCGGCGTTCGCCGCGCTCGCCGCGTGCAGCGACGGCGACGACGGTGACGGACCGGCTGCCAGCTCGTCGCTGACGACCGTCGTCGTTGCCGACACGCAACCGACGTCGTCCTCGACGACGGCAGCGACACCCGTGACATCCGGTTCGGTCGCTAGCACCGCGGCAGTGACGAGTGCGCCGACCACCGAGGAGAGCGGACCGGGGACCACGGCCGCACCCCCGATCGTCGCCTTGTCGGGCGAGACGCTCGAGATCGCCTCGCCCCTGATGACCAATCCCTTCATGCTCGAGCGCGTGGGCGTGTTCGGCGGACTCGTGGTCTACGACGGCGAGAGCGTCGATGGCGACTTCGTTCTGCGCTGCGTCGCGGTCGGCCACGACGGCGAGACGACGTGGTCCGAGTGGTGCGCGCTGCCCGGTGACAGCAGCTCGTTCGTGGTCGTCGAAGGCATCAATCCGTGGGTCGTCGACGTGGGCGCCGAGCATCTCGACGTGACGATGACGCAGATGCCGAGCGAGTGGGCGGTCACATCGAGCGGCTGCGTCGACCCGCTCGTCATCATGATCGATGCCGCCGAGGTCTTACCAGCCGTCGCGACGAGCATCGCCTGCGCCGGTGACGAGGCGTTCATCACCTACAGCTCGGTCTTCATGCAGGCTGGACCGCCCGATGGCGGCGGGCTCTTGCTGACGAGCGGCGACGAGGGTTGGAACGCCGAGACCGGCGGCACGTCGATCCCCTGCGCAACCGACGGCGACGATCGCTGCGCTCGGTTCGGCGTCGAGGAGGAACTGTTCGAGGCGACCTCGCCGATCCCGTCGCCCGACCAACTGGCGGCGCAGCAGGACTACGTCGCCGTGCGTGAAGTCACGGGCGATGCGCGCGCGATGGCTACGGAGGCAACGGATCTCGAGACGATCACGGAGGCGATCGTCGCCGCCCTGGCGCCGCCCGACGCCGAGGTCGAGCCGGCCGTGGTCCGTCACGACGGCGTGGACTTCGACCAGTACAGCCTGCTCGTCGTCGACGTGCCGGCCGCCGACGATTCGGTGGGGTCGACAACGTGGGTGGTGTGGATCACCACCGAGACGCCGGAGGTGCCCTCGAACGTCCATCGCGCCTACGCCTGGGAGAACTGCACTCGCGGCGTGGCCGACTCACAGACCTGCGTGTGACACGGCGCCATCCAGGAACGTGAAGAACTCGGTCAGCCCGCCGGCGTGCTCCGGGCGGCGGAGCCGGTCGAGACTGCGAACGATGCCCGCGTAGCTCACGACGTGATATGCGCCGGCGATTCCCTCGAGCGTCGGTCGTAGCTCGAGCCAACTCGCCGGCGGCAACACGTGCGACCACACGTCGGCGAACGACCGCCACAGCGCGTCGCGCGCGGTCGGGTCATGCGGCAGCCACGTCGCCCAGGTGATGAC
>DASQTR010000113.1:0-2286 GCA_035641795.1 Ilumatobacter sp. | reverse complement strand
CGGAACTCCTGCTGGAAGCCGCTCGACATCTTTTTCAGCTCCGCATAGAACTGACCGAGCTTGCGCATCGCCTCGGGCAGCTTCTCGGGACCGAGCACCACGAGGGCCAGGAGCAGGATGATGATCAGCTCACTGCCCTGCAAGTTGAACACGCGGGCAGTCTAGGTACACGACTCTGTGGCTCGTCGGCGCAGGTCGAAAACGGGGTGGCATGGCGCGCTTGCTGCGAGGATGGTGGCCCCGTGCAACAGCGACTGCCCACTCTGCTCGACACGACGATCACGTTCGCCCACCGTGGCGCCAAGGCACACGCGCCGGAGAACACCGTGCAGGCGTTTTCGCTGGCGCTGGAGATGGGCGCGTCAGGGCTCGAGAGCGACGTCTGGCTGACTCGCGACGGCGTGCCGGTGCTCGTCCACGACGGCGAGCTCGGGCGTCGCATGCGCAAGCGCCGGATCGCCGACCTGCGCCGTGACGAGCTCCCGGATCACATCCCTACGATCGACGAGTTGGTCGACGGCTGCGGCACCGACTACCACCTGTCGCTCGACCTCAAGGCGGCACAATCCGGCCAACCGGTGATCGACGCCGTCGCCGGCCGGTCCAAGCATCTGCTCGAGCGCACATGGCTGTGCCATCCCGACTTGGCGACCTTGGCCGCTTTGCGCCCTGCAAACCCGCGGGTGAAGTTGGTTCACTCGACGCGCGTCGCGCGCCTCGCCGACGGCGCCGAACGCCATGCCGCGCGTCTGGCAGACGCGGGTATCGACGGCGTCAACCTCCGGCGCGACGACTGGAACGGCGGCCTGGTGACGTTGTTCCACCGGTTCGAACGCACCGCCTTCGCGTGGGATCTCCAGTTCGAACACGAACTGAGCGCAGCACTGCGTATGGGCTGCGACGGGATCTACAGCGATTGGGTCGACCGAATGGTCGCCGCCTATCGAGCGGAGTCTGGGGAACGCAGCGCTGATCAGGCGTGATCGTCGGCTACAGCCACTGCCAGTCGGCCTTGGGCCAGAAGACCACGAACGCGCGACCGACGATGTCGTTGATGGGGATCGGCCCCAGCGTGCGGCTGTCCGACGAGCCGGGCCTGTTGTCGCCCATCACGAACACGTTGTCCTCGGGTACCAACTGCGGGCCGAACTCACACCACGACGTGCCGGCGACGACCTGTGGATCGAGGTAGGGCTCGATCAGCTGCTTCGGAGGCGCGGCGTCGTTCGGGTCTTCGTCGATGAAGACTTCGCAGTTGCGGATCTCGAGGGACTCGCCCTCCAACGCGATGACCCGCTTGATGAGGTCACGCTCGCTGGCGCCCGTGAGCTCGTGCAGCACTACCACGTCGCCACGATGCGGCTCGTGCAGGCGATACGACAGCTTGTTGACGAACACGCGGTCGCCGGAATGAAGCGTCGACAGCATCGACTCGCCCTCGACGACGAAGTGCGCGAGCAGGAAGGTTCGCACCATGATCGCCACGAAGAGGGCGACGCCGACAACCACCACCCAGTCGATGAACGCGCGTGCCGCAGGCGGCAGCGAGGCCCGCCGACCTTTCGTCAGATCCCCTGAAATGACGGCGTCGACGGGCTGACGAGACGACGCTGGATCGGTGTCAGGGGGGTCGAAAGTGCTCGTCACGCGGCGCCAACCGTAGCGGCCAAACTCGCCGGACGGGCGCCGGCGTTCGCCAGACGAGGCGCCGGTCAGAGCGACTCGATCAGCTTCTCCACCCGTTCGTCGCGGCTCTTGAACGGGTCCTTGCACAGCACGGTGCGCTGCGCTTGGTCGTTGAGCTTGAGGTGCACCCAGTCGACCGTGTAGTCCCTCCGTCGTTCCTTGGCGCGCTTGACGAACTCGCCGCGCAGGCGCGCCCGTGTGGTCTGTGGCGGGTTCTCGATCGCTGACTCGATGTCGGCGTCGGTGCACATGCGCTCGACCAAACCGCGCCGTTGCAACTTGTAGAACGGGCTGCGCTCGCGTGACACGTCGTGGTACTGGAGATCCAGCAGCTGCACCCGGGCGTGGCCGAGTGACAACTCGTGGCGGGCCCGGAACGCCTCGATCAGCTTGTACTTGATCACCCAGTCGATCTCGCGGTCGAGCTTGAGCGGGTCGTTCTCGAGTTGCGTCATGCAGTGCTCCCACATCTCGAGCGCGCGTTGCTCGAGCGGCGGGAAGCCCTGGCTGTCGGCATAGCGCAACGCACGGTCGAGGTACTCGCGCTGTATGTCGAGCGCGCTCACTTCGCGCCCGTTGGCGAGCCGGACGGTGCGCCGG
>DASQTR010000112.1:0-3942 GCA_035641795.1 Ilumatobacter sp. | reverse complement strand
GCGAGGATGCCGACCACCACGATCACACCGCCTTGATCGCCGGCGAGCAGGAACCACAGAGCAATCACTAGCGCAGTGACGAGCGCCAGCAGTCCGATGTAGAGGGCTCCCCCGGCGCGGATCAAGGCACGTTGTATGCGGCTGATCACGGGAACGCGAGCACCGATATCGCGTTCGAGGTCCGCCCGGCCGTCCGAGATCAGGTAGTAGCCGGCATCGGCGAGTCGCGCCCTCGTCGATTGGTCCGCCGACTCGGGCGGGTGGGCGTTGCGCGCCATGTCGAGCGCGTGACGAGCGACCGCGAGCTCGGGCCGCCGCGAACGACGGGCCAGTTGCTCGACCGCGTCCCGATAGCGGTTGCGGGTGGCGAAGTCCATCTCGGCGAAGCGACTTTCGCGACGAAGCAGCTCGTCGACCAAACCCACGCTCTCGACGAAGTCCGCCCAGTCGAACCACGAGATCAGGCGCATGCTGGTGATCACATTGCGAACCGTCACGTTCATCATCGCCATGCGCTGGTGCTGGAGCTGAACCAGTTCCTCGGCGGTCGTGTCCTCGGACGTCAGGAGTGGTTCCAGCTCGCGGAGCGCTGGTGTGACCGCCGGATCCTGATCACGCAGCCGCTGGAAGAGCTGGACGCGGCCGGCGGTCGAGAGGTGGGCGAGGGACGTCCGACGCGACGCTGCGGACATCGTGCTCGCCTCGTCGTCGACCAGGCCGATCAGTCGGTCGGCGAGTTCGTCGGCGGTTTGGCGATCGGCGCGGCTGCGCACGATTCGCTCAGCAATACGGCGAAGGTTCTCGACCAGGAGGATGCGAAGGCTGATCGCGATCGCCCACAGTTCGCCCGTCGTCAGCGGCTCCACCTCTTGGTAGGCGCGCACCATGCGCCGCAGGCTCTCGGGATCGAACCGGCTGTCGGTATGCGCGATGTACGCCCACGCCAGACCGAGCACGCGCGGATAGCCCTCGAGGTGTCCGCCAACGAGCTTGGGAAGCTCGCGGTAGTAGTCGGATGGAAGGTCGTCACGAATTTCGCGAATTTGCTCGTCGACGATCGAGAAGTTGTCGACCAGCCACTCCGCCGCCGGTGTGATTGTGCGCTCCTCACGGATCGCCTGCGCCAGCACCCGGTACGACTCGACCAGCACGCGACCGTTATCCCTGACGCGAGGCCCAATCGGCTGACCGCGCTCGGACCCGACGCCGACGCGTTGCGCCGCTGCCAGTGTCCGTGCGTGCTGTTCCAAGCGTTCGATGCTGAACAACTCGCCGATGATCGCTTGCTCGCGGTCAGGGTCCCCTTCGATTCCTCGCCCGCGCCGAGAGGACGTCGCAAACGATGGGCCCGGCCGTGCTGTCCGCGTCAATCGCACGAGCGCATGACTCCTGCCGGCTCGGTCGTCACCGGCTTGGCGACTTCGACGAGCGACGCGAATGCGTTGCTCGGCGACCGTGTTTGCTGGCGAAAACGCGAAGTCACGTGCGCTCCAACGTGTCCGCCGACTCTCCGACCGCGCTCATCGCCCCGAATTCGGCGGCGTGTGGATCGCTGGTCATCGAGCGCAGTTTGTCAGCCGGCCGCACACACACCGGCGGACTGTGCCGCATCTGGTTGACGTTCCGGCCGAGACCGACTAAGGCTCAAGGTCTGGAAGACGTCGGACGGATCGGTGGCATACGACAACCAGCTCGGCGCACCGGACACGGCAGCGGCCACCCCCGCCATCAGATCGGGAGAGCTCGTCGTCCGAGCGCGCTGAGTTCGGCGCTCTCCTTTTCCGCTCGAGCATCTGCGAGCCCTGGTCGCACTGGTGCGAGCAGGGCGCCGACAGATCCGACGTTCGGTCCGCGTGCTAGGCCTAGGCCCCGACTGGGGGAATCTGTCCAGTGTGCAGGGCGAACAAGACCCCGACGCAGCTGTTCAGGTTGGTCGCCAGATATCGGTCGTCGCCGACTTGACCGTAGAAGTAGTACGGGAAGCCGCCAACCATGTCCTCGATCCCCTTGCAGTTCGCGATGGCAGCGGGCCGGGATGGAAAGGCGCCGCTCATCAACTCGCCGACTCCGATCGTGACGACGCTGCTGACGCAGCCACCATTGGAACCAAGAAAACCGTCGAGGTTGTTCGTCTCCTTGCACAACGGACTGGCCATTTCAGACACGGGCGACGTCCCCAAATCCGTCGACGCAGCCGCAGTTGCATCCTGCTGCGACGATCACACCGGCGCCCTTCGGCGATACCGTCGGCCGCGCATGTACCGGTTCCTGCTGCGGCCGAAGTGGATCGCATTCACGCTCGGGATCGTGCTGCTGATCGTCACGATGATCAATCTCGGCTTATGGCAGCTGCGCCGGCTCGACGAGCGTCGCGAGTTCAACGCCGTCGTGGAAGCCCGCTACGACGCGCCGCCGCGGCTGCTCGACGCGGTGCTGACACCCGGCACCGATCCCCAGGACGTCGATTGGCTGCCCGTCACCGCGGTGGGCACGTATCGCGCAGAGGAAACCGTCCGCATCGTCAACCGCTCGCAGAACGGGTTCGCCGGTGACAACATCGTGGTGCCGCTCGACCTCGCCGAGGGACGCGTGCTGCTCGTCAACCGCGGCTTCGTTCCACTAGGTGAGGACGTGCCGCCACCGCCCAGCGGCGAGGTCGAGGTGACCGGACGTCTGCGGCCCTCCCAGCAGCGCCGTTTCGGTCAGCTCTCCGACCGCGGCGAGGGCATCATCACAGAGGCGCAACGCGTCGACATTCCGCGGCTGCAGCAGCAGGTCGACGGCGACCTGGTCGACATGTACATCGACGCCTACGCATCGAATCCGCCCGACTCGCCCGTGCTCGAGCCGGTCATCAAGCCGGACCTGAGTGAGGGCTCGCATCTGTCCTACGCGGTGCAGTGGTTCATATTCGCGATTTGCGCGGCGGTTGGCTGGGTGCTCGCCGTGCGACATTCGGCGGCGAAGCGCCGCCTCGAGGCGGAACGTGATCAGCCGCCGTCGGAGCGCCAGGCGGCGCTCAACCGCTCCGCCATCTGGACGATCGACAGGTAGGGGCTGCGCGGCGGCGCCTTGGGGAACAGCGAGGCGTCGCAGATGAAGAGGTTCTCGTAGCCCAGCACGCGGCCGAGCGGGTCGGTCACCACGCCTTCGCGGCAGGTGGAGGACAGGTGATGGAAGCCGGAGACGTTGGCGACTGCCCAGTCGCGGATGCGGTCGCGGTCGCCCGCGATCGACGTCACCGGCGTGCCGTGGTCGTCCAGAAAGGCCCTCCGGGCGACCGCCTTCATCGAGTCGTGCTCGAGCAAGTGCAGCATGTCGGAGACCGCATCGGTGAGCCCCGTGACGTCAGCGCTGGTGGAGAGCTGCCGCAACTCCACCTGTGGTGCGCCCTGAGGATCGGGCAAGCTCACGCGCCCGACACTGGACACCGACATCACGCCGCCGAGCAGCGCGCCGTAGCCGGGCGCGCGGGGCAGATTGTTGAGCGGCACGAGCAACCGGTTGCCGCGGTCGACGACCACCGTGATCGCCGGCGCCTCGACGTCGGACCCGGCGCCGAGCTCGACCGTGATCGCACACGCCGGATGATCCTGCAGACCCTCGCCGATCCCAGGCGTGTCCAGACCGCTGCGCAGGAGCAGGGTCGGGGTCTGGATGGCGCCAGCACACACGACCATGCGATCGGCCTCGTACTCGATGCCGTCCGCCACCACCGCACGGACGACGCGCCAGCCGTTTAGCGCCAGCGACACCACTGGAGATTCGGTGATCACCATCAAGTTGGTGCGGAGCAGCACCGGCCGCAGATAGACGTCGGCGACGGTGACCCGCTCGCCGTTGTGGCGCACGAGCGTCGCCGGGCGGGCGCGGGCGTCGGCATCGAGCACCGCCGCGCCGAGCATGCCGAGCCGCTCGGCCTTCTCGATCGGCAGCAGATGG
>DASQTR010000111.1:0-6292 GCA_035641795.1 Ilumatobacter sp. | reverse complement strand
GAGCGTCACTACCACCGGGTCGACGTGAGCGAGGTGGCAAGCCTCGGCGAGGAACGTGCCGAGGGCGCGATCGTGATCTACGTCCCCCGGCCGGAGGCGATCGAGCGCTACAAGCGAGCGCGCGACAGCGGCACGGCGGCGATCGAGCAGCGCTACTGGGACCTCGTCGACCGCGCGTTCGCCGCCTTCGGTGAGGAAGCGCGGGCGCGCTATCACGCCACGACGCCGGCGCCCGACGTTCCGGTGCTGCCGCTCACGATCATGTGACCCATTCCCGACTGGCCGAACGGACGTTCGGAGATACAGTGTCCGACATGACGGACACGGTCGTGCCGCAACTGAAGATGGACGAGCAGCCGTTCCGGGTCGTGTCCGACTTCGGCGCGGCGGGCGATCAACCGACCGCGATCGCAGCCCTGACCGAGGGCATTCGCGCCGGCGAGCGCTTCCAGACACTGCTCGGCATCACGGGCTCGGGCAAGTCGGCGACTATTGCGTGGACGATCGAACAGGTCCAGAAGCCGACCTTGATCCTCGCCCCGAACAAGAGCCTGGCTGCCCAGCTCGCGCAGGAGATGCGCGAGTTCTTCCCGAACAATCGCGTCGAGTACTTCGTCAGCTACTACGACTACTACCAGCCCGAGGCCTACATCGCGTCGAGCGACACGTTCATCGAGAAGGACTCGTCGATCAACGACGAGATCGACCGCCTGCGGCACTCGGCGACCGCCGCACTGCTCACCCGGCGCGACGTGATCGTCGTCGCCTCGGTCAGCTGCATCTACGGCATGGGTAGCCCCGACGAGTACCGGGGCCAGCTGCTCGACATCAGCGTCGACGTCGACTACGACATGCGGGCGATCCTGCGCCGGCTGGTCGACATGCAGTACGACCGCAACGACGCCGCGCTCGGGCGCGGCAAGTTTCGCGTGCGCGGCGACACGATCGAGGTGCATCCCGCGTACGAAGAGTCGGTGCTCCGGATAGAGCTGTTCGGCGACACGGTCGACCGCCTGACGCGGATCGATCCGATCACGGGCGAGACGCTGCAAGAGCTCAAGCGCACCCAGGTCTTTCCGGCCACGCACTACGTCACCGGAGTCGAGCGCATGGCACGCGCGGTGGCGAAGATCGAGGAGGAACTCCAGATCCGCCTCAAGGAGTTCGAGGAGCAGGGCAAGCTGCTCGAGGCACAGCGGCTGCGGATGCGCACCTCGTACGACCTCGAGATGATCAGTGAGGTCGGCTACTGCAACGGCATCGAGAACTACTCGATGCACATCGACGGACGGTCGTACGGCGAGCCGCCGTTCACGCTGCTCGACTACTTCCCCGACGACTTCCTGCTGGTGATCGACGAGAGCCATGTCGCCGTACCCCAGCTGCACGGTCAGTTCGCCGGCGACCGCAGCCGCAAGGACATCCTCGTCGAGCACGGCTTCCGGCTGCCTTCGGCGCGCGACAACCGGCCGCTCACGTTCGAAGAGGTGCTCGAACGGATCAACCAATGCGTGTTCCTGTCGGCGACGCCCGGCGACTACGAGCTGCGAGTGTCGTCACGCGTCGTCGAGCAGATCGTGCGCCCCACCGGGCTCGTCGATCCGGAGGTGATCGTCAAGCCGACGAAGGGCCAGATCGACGACCTCATCGAGCTGGTCAACGACCGCGTCGGCAAGGGCGAGCGCGTGCTGGTCACCACGCTCACCAAGAAGATGGCGGAAGACCTCACCGAGTACCTCCTCGAGCAAGGCCTGCGGGTGCGTTACCTGCACTCGAACATCGACACGATCCAGCGCATCGAGATCCTGCGTGCGCTACGGCTCGGCGAGTTCGACGTGCTGGTCGGCATCAACCTGCTGCGCGAGGGCCTCGACCTCCCGGAGGTGTCGCTGGTCTGCATCCTCGACGCCGACAAGGAGGGTTTCCTCCGTTCGGAGACGTCGTTGATCCAGATGATCGGTCGCGCCGCCCGCAACGTCGGCGGTCAGGTGGTGATGTACGCCGACCGAGTGACCGACTCGATGATGCGGGCGATCAGCGAGACGCAACGCCGACGCCAGCTCCAGGTGGCCTACAACGCCGAGCACGGCATCGATCCGCAGACCATTCGCAAGGCTGTCGGCGACATCCTCTCGATGCTGCGGCCCGACAACACCGCCCCCGTGCCCGGCAAGGACCGCCGCCGCCAGCGCGAGCGCGACAAGGTCCAGCGCGAGCTCAAGTCGCTGCCGCAGCAGGAGATGGCGAGGCTGATCCAGACGCTGGAAGAGGAGATGCACGAGGCCAGCACGGAGCTCAAGTTCGAGTACGCCGCCCGGCTCCGCGACGAGGTCGCCGAGCTCCGCCGCGAGCTCAGAGACGCCGGCTGACACCGCAAGGCATCAGCGAGCGGGGGACTCATCCCCGGTCGACCGCTGCACGTCGTCCGTACCGTGCGTCCGATGATCCTCGGATTGCGCGTCGTGGGCCGTGAGCTGAGCGGATCGCGCGATCTGGTCGTGCGGCTGGAGCAGCATTGCACGGTCGCCGATCTGTGCGTTGCGCTGGCCGATCACCTCGATGTTCCCGTGCCGGGCTTGATCTCGCAGCGCGGCGGTCACGTGCTCCCCACGGCACTCCCCGTCAGTGCGTGTGGTCTCGTCACCGGAGAGCTCGTGATGATCGGTACCCACGCCGACGTCCTCGTCGACATCGGCGTTGACGTCGGTGGTGGTACCTCGGCCGGCAGCTCACTGGTGATCAGCACCGGGCGATGGCTGATCGGCCGCGGCGCGGCGGCCGACGTGTCGCTCGCCGACCCATCGGTGTCCCGCCGGCACGCCGAAGTGGAGGTCACCGCACAACAAGTCACGCTGAGTCCGATCGGCAACGTGCTCGTCAATGGCCGGCCGATCGTCGCCGCCACCGCGGTCGATGCGTGCGACGTCGTTTCGATCGGCAGCATCGAGCTCCGCGTACGTCGTCCGGCCGCCAGGCCGTTCACCCCGCAGCGCGCGTCGCGAAACGGCACGATCGAGTTCCGGCGTACGCCGTACCGGCGACCCATCGTCAGTGATCGCGGCACCGTCACGATCGGCCCCATCCCCGAGCGTCACCAGCCGCGGCGCATGCAGCTGCTGTCGATCGCCGGCCCGCTGCTCGCCGGTCTCATGCTGTTCGCGTTCATGCGGCGGGTGGAGTTCCTGGCTCTGACGCTGCTGTCACCGGTGCTCCTGCTGGCGACGTCCCTCGACGATCGCCGCTCCGGGCGGCGCAGCCGACGGCGCGAGATCACGGCGTTCCGCTCGATGCTCGACGATCGCCGCCAAGAGCTCGCAGGCATGCGCGATGCCGAGCGATCCGAGCGGCTGGCGACGGCACCCGAACTTGCCGATCTGGTGCGACGCGCCGAGCAGACCGCGCTCGATCTGTGGCCGCGAGGCCCGGACGCCGAGGACTTCCTCCGCCTGAGGGTGGGCACCGGCACGCAGGCGACGCGATTCGGCATCGCGCTCGCCCCCGGAGGCGAGCAGCGTCTCCGTGACGATGCGGCGGCAGCGTTCGCAGGCGCGACCGCCGTCGACGGCGTCCCCGTCACCGTCGACCTCGCCGCGGAGGTCGTCGCCATCCACGGCGACGCTGCTGCGGTCAACGGCGTGCTCACCTCGCTTCTGGTGCAAGCAGCATGCCTGCACGCGCCTGGCGACCTCGTCATCGCCGCCGCGATCGCGCCCGATCGGGGATGCGACTGGATCAAGTGGCTGCCACACGCACGTGGCCGGACCATTCCAACGATTGCGCATTCGCCAATCGCTGCGGCGGCTCTCGTTCACGCGCTGCCGCACGTCGCCCGCCAGCGTGCGATCGCTTCCCACGAACACGAACCGCGTCTGCTCGTGATCGTCGACGGCCAGCTCGTCGCCGATGCGTCTGCGATCGTGCCGCTGCTCACGCTCGAGCCGTCGGCGCGGATCAGCGTGCTCTGGCTCGCAGGCAGCGCGGCCGATGTTCCGCGACACGCACAACGGGTGCTGGAAGTCGGACCGTCGAGTCGGCTCTGGTCGACCACACCCGGGCTCGATCCGGTCGAGGTGCAGATCGAGCTGGCACCACGAGACCTGGCGCAACGAGTGGCATTGGCGTTGGCGCCGGTGCGCGACGTGGCCGCCGGCGAATCCGCCGGCCTGTCCGTGGACGTCACACTGCTCGACGTGCTCGGCTGTGGTGCCACGTCGAGCGCGACCCTGGCTAGATGGTGGCAGCGCCCGTCCGGGTTCGAGCTGCGCTTCCCGATCGGCGTCGCACCGAACGGACCGGTCGAGATCGATCTCGTCGAAGACGGCCCGCACGTTCTCATCGCCGGCACCACCGGGTCGGGCAAGAGCGAACTGCTGCAGTCGGCGGTGACGGCACTCGCCGCCCGATACTCGCCGCAACAGGTCAACTTCTTGTTCGTCGACTACAAGGGCGGCGCGGCGACGAAGGTGTTCGAGCACCTCCCGCACACGGTCGGCTACGTGAGCAACCTCGACGGCGCCCTCGCGCGGCGGGCGATGGCGTCGCTCAGGGCCGAGCTCGAACGCCGGATGGCGCTGCTCGAGGGGCGCGTCAAGGACCTGCGCGAACTGGTCGCCGTCGCGCCCGACCAGGCGCCCCCGGCGCTGGTCATCGTGATCGACGAGTTCGCCACGCTCGCCAAGCAGCTGCCCGACTTCGTCGCAGGTGTCATCGACGTCGCCCAACGCGGCCGAAGCCTCGGGGTCCATCTCGTCATATCGACGCAACGCCTCTCGGGCGCGGTCGACGACAACATCGTCGCCAACGCCAACGTGCGCATCGCGTTGCGCGTGCTCGACCGCTCCGACTCCACGGCGATGATCGGCTCCGGGGCCGCGGCCGAGATCGGTGCCACGAGCCGCGGCCGCGGTGTCGTTCGGATCGGGTCGCAGCGCCCGCTCGCCTTCCAGAGCGCGTACGGGGGGCGACGTGTGGGCGGTTCGGTGCAGTCGCCGGCGATCGCAATTGCCGACTTCGACGAGGCGTCGCAACTTGTCGACGCCTCGCCGCCCGGCCACGACGAAGCGATCGCGGGCGGCATGACGCAGCAGGCAGCGGTGCTCGCCGCCGTAGCAGCCACCGACCGAATGTTGACCATCGCGAGGCCACGCCGACCCTGGCACGAACCGCTGGCGCCGGTGGTGAGGCTCGACGAGCTCGGCCAGAGCGGTCCGGTGCCGGCGATCGGCCTGTTCGATGCGCCGGCGCTCCAGCAGCAGGGTGCGCTGCGCGTCGACCTCGAGCGCGGGGGAGGCTGCCTGATCTACGGGTCGGGCGGCTCGGGCAAGACCACCGCGCTGCGATCGATGGCGCTTGCACTGTGCTCGTTGTCCGGGGACGCCGAGCCGGTTGCCATCCTCGCGTTCGACTGTGCCTCGGGCGGCCTGTCGATGCTCCGGCCGCTCGGGGGCGTCGTCGATGTCGCCACGAGCGACGACATCGAGGCGCTCAGCCGCCACATCGTGATGCTCGACCGTGAGCTGACGCGACGCCGGCAGCTCCTGTCGCAAGCCTGCGCCGAGCACCTGTCCGCCTACAACGCCGCTAATCCGGCCCTGCCGCGCATCGTCGTGCTGATCGACGACATCGGCGCCCTCGTCGAGCTGCTTGGCGGACAGGGCAATGGCGCGCTGGCGGCGTCGGGGGAGTCGTGGCCCGAGCGGCTGGTGCGGGTACTGGTCGAGGGTCGCCGAGTGGGGATCCATGGCGTCGTCACCGCCGACCGGCGTGCCGCCGTGCCCGCCCGGCTACACGCCGCGGTCTCGAACCGCATCGTCCTCGCCCACGCCGACCGCCTCTCCTACGCCGACCACGGCGTCCCCTCCGATGCATCGGAGCTCCAGGAGCTGACGCCCGGGCGCGGATGGTGGAACGGCAGCACGGTGATCCAGATTGCGGTGGCGTCACCGGACCACTCGGCGCGCGGCCAACGCGAGGCGATCGAGCGAGCGGCGGCGGCCAGCAACCCGAAACTCATCGGCGTGCTGCACAGCACGCCGATGCCGCGGCGGGTCACGGTCGCGTCGCCGTCGCCACACACGGCGCCGCTGACGGCGCCGCTCGGCATCGAGGACGTGACGTGCGACGAGGTGACCCTCGATCTCTCTGCATCACACTTGGCGGTGATCGGCGGTCCCCGCAGTGGCAAGAGCACTGCGCTGAGGACGATCGCCGCCGGGCTGGCCGGCGGGCACAAGTTGTACGCCGTGGGTGCTGCCGACAGTGGGCTGGCTGGCGCCGCCGTCGAGCATGCAGC
>DASQTR010000110.1:0-4796 GCA_035641795.1 Ilumatobacter sp. | reverse complement strand
GGGAACGACGCCGAACGCGACCCAGCGCTCGATCTCGCGCAAGTAGTCGAACAGCTCCCATGTGCGGTCGATCTGCGTCGTCAGCACGCCGGAGCTCCGGTTCTGCTGCCACAGCAACAGCATCAACACCGAGCCGGCGATCGTGAGCAGGCACAGCAACGACAACATCGACGCCATCACGAGCCGCAGGATGCTCGTGCCGGGATACGGCGCTTGCGCGGCGGTGAGGTCGCCGTGCGTGCGCCGGCTGTTGAGCCGTTCGCGGAGGCGGGGCTTGGCGGGGAGCACCGGCTGTGGCACGATCGTGCCAGGGGCGGGCGTGATCGTGGTCCGCGTGATGGTCCGTCGCGCTTGATCTTGTCCGGGCGTCGACGCGCCAGGCCCGGGCGCGTGCCCGGCGTCGGACGTCATCGCTTCCGCCACTGCCACACGTCCCTATCGTCGCGCACGCTCGATGCCTTGAACGTGGACCGCCCGATCACGCAGAGATTTGACGCAACTTGTAGGTGACTGGTGGCTGACACCGTGCACCTTCGTTTCGGGCAGACTTCGCCACATGCGCGTCCAGGTCGCACGACCCGTCGAGCACGCCGCGATCGCCGAGCTGCCACTCGCCGAACGACTCGACGACTGGGTGATGCCCAACGTGCACCGGGTGATCGGCCTCCACCGCCACGTCGTCAAGCTCGTCGAGCTGGCGGGTGTGAGTTACGTCGTGAAGGAGCTGCCCGACGACCTCGCCGACCGGGAGTACCGACTGCTGCGTGCGATCGCGGACACCGGCCTTCCAACCGCCGAGATGGTGGCGATGGTGACCGAGCGCCCCGTCGGCGAAGGACTCGTCGTCACCCGCCACGTCGACTACGCACTGCCCTACCGCACACTGCTGATGGGGCGCGGACTCACGATCCCCTACCTCGGCGACCGTCTGCTCGACGCGCTCGTCGTGCTGCTCACCCGTATCCACCTCGCCGGCTTCTTCTGGGGAGACTGCTCGTTGTCGAACACGCTGTTCAGACGCGACGCCGGCGCACTCCAGGCGTACATCATCGACGTCGAGACGGCCGAGCACCACGACGAGCTCACCGCCGGCCAGCGCGAGCTCGACCTGATGATCGCCACTGACAACGTCGCCGGGGGGCTGCTGGACCTACAGGCCGCGGGTCGCCTGGCGCCCGGGATCGACCCGATCGAAGTAGCGCTGGCGATCGCCGACCGCTACAAGGCGTTGTGGGCGGAGCTCACCGCCGAGGTGACGCTGCGCATCGGCGACGTCACGCCCATCCGTGCCCGCTTCGAGCGGCTGCACGAACTCGGGTTCGAGGTCGAGGAGATGGAGATCGTCACGACCGGCGACGGCTCGAGCCTGCGTTACGTACCCAAGGTGGTCGAGCACGGTTACCACGCCGAGCGGCTCGCCAGCCTGACCGGCTTGGTCGCGGGCGAGAACCAGGCGCGGCGGATGTTGCACGACATCAAGGTGTTCGGCGCCGAGTTGCAGCGATCGTCAGCACGCCCCATCCCGGAGAACGTCGCCGCCGTGCGCTGGCTCGACCTGCGCTTCGAGCCGATCATGCAGTCGATCCCGCCCGAGCTGTTCAACCGGTTGGAGGCGGCGGAGATCTTCCACCAACTGCTCGAGCACCGGTGGTACATGGCCGAGCAAGCCGGCCACGACGTCAAGCTCGAGGAGGCGCTCGCCGACTACTTGCGGCTGCTGGCGACAGCTCCGGAGGAACGCGTGCAGCTCGACCTGAAGGACATCACGGGCGAGGTCCGCCTGCCGACGCTCGAAGTACCGCTCGTAGAGAGCCAGGCTCAGCACGATGGCGCGGCCGGTACGGTGTGACCTCCATGAGTGACATCGTCTACGTCGCCGGCCGCGAGATCCTCGACTCCCGCGGCAACCCGACCGTCGAAGTCGAAGTCGTGCTTTCGTCCGGCGCGCGGGGCCGCGCCGCCGTGCCGAGTGGTGCGTCGACCGGCGAACACGAGGCGGTCGAGCTGCGCGACGGCGGCGAGCGGTACGGCGGCAAGGGCGTGCAGACGGCAGTCGGCTTCGTCAACGGCGAGATCGCCGGCGTGCTCGAGAGTTTCGACGCGCTCGACCAACGCGCCGTCGACCGGGAGCTGCTGGATCTCGACGGCACCGACAACAAGGGCCGCATCGGCGCCAACGCCATTCTCGGCACGTCGCTGGCGGTCGCCAAGGCCGCTGCTGATCACCTCGAGCTGCCGCTGTACCGCTACGTCGGCGGCAGCAACGCCCACGTGCTGCCGGTGCCGATGATGAACGTGCTGAACGGTGGTGTCCACGCCGACAACACGGTCGACTTCCAAGAGTTCATGGTCATGCCGGTCGGCGCGCCGTCGTTCAGCGAGGCACTGCGATGGGGCACAGAGACGTACCACGTGCTGAAGCAGGTGCTGCACGACAAGGGACTGGCGACGGGAGTCGGCGACGAGGGAGGGTTCGCGCCCGACCTGGCCACGAACGAGGACGCGATCAAGCTATTGGTGGAGGCGATCGAAAAGGCGGGCTACGCGCCGGGCGAGGAGATCGCGATCGCCCTCGACCCGGCGGTCAGCGAGCTCTATCGCGACGGCGCGTACCACCTCGAAGGCGAGGGCCAGGTGCTCTCGTCAGACGACCTCGCGGAGTACTGGACGCGGATCGTCGCCACGTATCCCGTCGTGTCGATCGAGGACGGCATGCAGGAGGACGACTGGGATGGTTGGAAACTGCTCACCGACGCCGTCGGCGACCGCTGCCAGTTGGTCGGCGACGATCTGTTCGTCACCAACGTCCGCCGGCTGCGGATGGGGATCGAGCGCGGAGTCGCCAACTCGATCCTGGTCAAGGTCAACCAGATCGGCTCCCTGACGGAGACGCTCGACACGGTCGGCCTGGCGATGCAACAGTCGTACACCGCTGTGATGTCACATCGTTCCGGCGAGACCGAGGACGCCACGATCGCCGACTTGGCGGTGGCGACGAACTGCGGCCAGATCAAGACCGGTGCGCCGGCGCGGTCCGACCGCGTCGCCAAGTACAACCAGCTGCTTCGGATCGAGTCGGAGCTCGGCGAGTCGGCCGCGTTCAGAGGACGCAGCGCGCTCGCCCCCCGAGGTAATCACTAGCTTTCGCCCGTGCGGTTCGGGGCGGGCGTTGGCCAACTGATCCATTACGAGCGCAGCTGGCTGCGCGGCGACGTCCTCGCGGGGATCACAGTCGCGGCCTACCTCATCCCGCAGGTGATGGCCTACGCCGAGCTGGCCGGCCTACCGGCGGTCGCCGGGCTCTGGGCCGTGATCGGCGCCATGTCGGTCTACGCGCTGCTCGGCTCGTCGCGACAGCTGTCGGTCGGCCCTGAGTCGACCACGGCATTGATGACGGCCACCGCACTCGCCCCTCTTGCCAACGGCGACCCCGCGGAATACGCCGCGCTGGCCGCCGCCCTGGCGCTGATGGTGGGCGCGATCGCCCTGGTGGGCTACGTCGCCCGGCTCGGGTTTCTCGCCGACCTGCTGTCGAAGCCGGTGCTCGTCGGGTATCTCGCCGGCGTCGCCGTCATCATGATCGCCGGGCAGCTCGGCAAGTTCGCCGGCATGGAGATCGACGAGGACGATCCGCTGAAGGCGATCCGGTACTTCCTCACGCACCTCGGCGACGTCCACGCCGCCACACTGCTGATGTCGATCGGCGTGCTGATCTTGTTGTTCGTCGGCTCGTGGCTCTTCCCGCGTATGCCGATGCCGTTGATCGCGATCCTGCTCGCGACGGCCATCGTCAAGGTCTTCGATCTCGGGTCTGAGGGACTCGACCTCGTCGGCTCTGTGCCGTCCGGCCTGCCGCGGCCGCGCATCCCGGAGGTCGGCATGTCCGACCTCACCTCGCTGCTGTTGCCGGCCGTCGGTGTGACGGTGGTGTCATACACCGACAACGCACTCACCGGACGAGGTTTCGCGACGCGCAACAAATACCCCATCGACGCCAACCAGGAGCTGCTGGCACTGTCGGGGGCGAACGCGGCGGCGGGCGTGATGCAGGGATTCCCGGTCAGCAGTTCGGGGAGCCGCACCGTGATCGGCGACTCGCTCGGCTCGAAGAGCCAGCTCTACTCGCTCGTCGTGGTGGCGCTCACGATCCTCACCCTGCTGTTCCTCGGACCGCTGCTCGAGTCCTTCCCCCGCGCGGCGTTGGCGGCCCTGGTGGTGTGGGCGGCGACGCGGCTCGTCGATATCCCCGAGTTGGTGCGGATCGGCCGCTTCCGCACCAGCGAGCTGGTGCTGGCGCTGGCCACGACCGCGGCCGTGCTGATCGTCGACATCCTGTACGGGATCCTCGTCGCCATCGCCCTGTCGATCCTCGACCTGCTGCGACGGGTGGCGCGCCCTCACGACGGCGTCCTCGGATACGCCCCCGGTGTCGCCGGCATGCACGACATCGACGACTATCCCGACGCAACACAGGTGCCCGGGCTGCTCGTGTACCGCTACGACTCGCCGCTGTTCTTCGCCAACGCCGAGAACTTCAAGCGGCGCGCGCTCGAGTCGATCGAGGAACACGGTCCGATCGAGTGGGTGCTGCTCAACTTCGAGGCCAACGTGCACGTCGATCTGACGTCGGTCGACGCCCTCGGCGAACTGCTCGACGAGCTCGAGGAGCGAGACATCACGTTGGCGTTGGCGCGCGTGAAGCACGAGATGGAGAGCGAGCTGGATCAGGCGGGGCTGATCCAACGGATCGGCAGGGACCACATCTTCGACACGCTGCCAACTGCGGTGCTGGCGTA
>DASQTR010000109.1:0-2151 GCA_035641795.1 Ilumatobacter sp. | reverse complement strand
GAAAAGGCGATGCACAAGGACGGTGTGCTTCGCTTCCCGATCATCGCGGTCAACGATGCCGACACCAAACACTTCTTCGATAACCGCTACGGCACCGGCCAGTCGACCATCGACGGCATCCTCCGCGCGACCAACATCCTGCTGGCCGGCAAGACGATCGTCGTCGCTGGCTATGGCTGGTGCGGCAAGGGCATCGCGACGCGGATGCGTGGCCTCGGCGCTCAGGTGGTCGTCACCGAGATCAACCCGGTGCGCGCCCTCGAGGCGGCGATGGACGGCTTCATGGTCAAGACGATGGAGCAGGCGGCGCCGATCGCCGACCTCATCGTCACCGCGACCGGCAACGTCAACGTCGTCGACCGTCACCACTTCGAGGTGATGAAGGACGGCGCGATCATCTGCAATTCCGGTCACTTTAACTCGGAGCTGAACCTGAAGGCGCTGGAGGAGGAGTCCGGCGAGGGCCGCCGCACGCTGCGCCCGTTCGTCGAGGAGTTCACCTTCGGCGGCAAGAGCGTCATCGTGCTGGGCGAGGGGCGCTTGATCAACCTTGCCGCCGCGGAAGGCCACCCGGCCAGCGTGATGGATATGAGCTTCGCCAACCAGGCGCTAGCCGCCGGCTACCTCGTGCGCGAGGCGTCGACGCTGGAGAACAAGGTCTACCGCGTGCCTGACGAGATCGACCAGGAGATCGCCCGTCTCAAGCTGCAGGCGATGAACATCGAGATCGACGTGCTCACGGCGGAGCAGGAGCACTACCTGAACTCGTGGGAGTCCGGCACCTAGAAACGTCGGACACACGCACCTGACTTACTGACTCGCCACAGCGTGGCGGTTGCGCCTGAGCAGAGGGAACGGCAGGACATGGTATCGACGTTCGACTCATCCAAACAGCTCTTCTTCACCTCCGAGTCGGTGACGGAGGGCCATCCGGACAAGGTCTGCGACCAAATCTCGGACGCGGTGCTCGACGCCGTTCTGACCGATGACCCTGACGGGCGCGTCGCCTGCGAGACGGCCACGACCACCGGCATGATCATCGTCTTCGGCGAGATTTCTACCTCGACGTACGTCGACGTCCATGCGCTTGTCCGCCGCGTCGTCACCGAGATCGGCTACACCGACTCCAGCCACGGGTTCGACGCCAACACCTGCGGCGTCATCGTCGCCATCAAGGAGCAGAGCTCAGAGATCTCAGCCGGCGTGAGCGATGCGATCGAGGTCCGTGGCGCCACTCAGGTAATTGATGCCTACGACAAGACGGGCGCCGGCGACCAGGGCATGATGATCGGCTTTGCCAGCAACGAGACCAACGAGCTCATGCCGCTGCCGATCTCCCTGGCTCACGGCATCACCCGCCGCCTCTCCGAAGCACGCCGCAGCGGCGAGATTCCGTATTTGCTGCCGGACGGTAAGAGCCAGGTCACTGTCGAGTACAGCGAAGGACGGCCGGTTCGCGTCGACACGATCGTCGTCTCGACTCAGCATCTCGACTCCGCCACCAACGAGGAGATCGAGCGTGATCTGATCGAGCGGGTGATCCGACCGGTCGTGCCGGCGTATCTACTGGACGAGCGAACCAAGTACCTGATCAACCCGAGCGGTCGCTTCGTCATCGGCGGCCCGATGGCCGACGCCGGCCTGACCGGGCGCAAGATCATTGTCGACACCTACGGGGGCATGGCGCGACATGGCGGCGGCGCGTTCTCCGGCAAAGATGCCACCAAGGTCGACCGCTCCGGCGCCTACGCGGCGCGGTACGTGGCCAAGAACGTCGTGGCGGCCGGCTTGGCCGATCGGTTCGAGTTGCAGATTTCCTACGCGATCGGCAAGGCCCACCCCGTCTCGATCATGTGTGAGACGTTCGGCACCGGTAAGGTGAGCGACGAGACGATCGAGCGGTTGGTGCGCGAGCACTTCGACCTGCGGCCCGGCGCGATCATCGAGCAGCTCGACATGCGCCGCCCGATCTATCGGCAGACCGCGGCATTCGGGCATTTCGGCCGCCCAGATCTCGACCTGCCATGGGAGCGGACTGACAAGGCTGAGGCGCTGAGCGCCGCCGCTGGGTTGTCTCGGGTGGCCGTCGGCGTCAAATAGTCCGCGGCGGGTCCGCATGAAGCTCGTCATCGCCGTTGTCCAAATCTACGA
>DASQTR010000108.1:0-2283 GCA_035641795.1 Ilumatobacter sp. | reverse complement strand
GGCACCGACGCGAAGCCACCATCTCGTCTTCATACAGTTCCCCCCTTCGTGCCGGGCGAGCCGATGAGGACCTTGGCCCGTCCGACTCCCTACCCAAATACCCCCTTATCTCGCTGCGCGCGTCTTTCGCGCACTATCGAGGATAAGCAGGCGTGCGCGGGATATCCAGAGGGCTGTATCGGGCAATACCGACGATCTCGCCTAGCCGACGCGAATCTGAGTTTCAGGTGGAGACGTGTTGTCCCGGCCCGCCTCGTCGAACGCCCACACCTCGTACACACCGGCGTTCGGCTCGAACGTCCCGAACTTGTTCATCTTCTTGAACGTCGCCGACGCGCCCTGGTACTGGATGGCCTTGCCGTCGTCGAGGAGCTGCTTGCACTCGGCGTACGTCGTGCACTTGTTCCTGCCCTTGGTGTTGGCGGCGAACGCTTCCTTCATCTTGGCCGGGTCATCCGATTTCGCCTTCTCCGCCGCCAGCGCCGTGAGGATCGTGCAGTCGTAGTAGAAGGCCGAGTAGATCGGCTCGATGCCGGTTGCGTCGAACGCGTCGAGGAACGGGTGCTGCACATCCGTCGGTGCCGTCGCGGGGGAAGTGCCCTTGATGCCTGCGACTATGCCCGGGTTGTTCGGGTCGACGAGGCTGGGGAACGCGTTGGTGCGCATGCCGTCGGCCGTATAGATCGGGAATTGCTGCGGTGAGAGTCCTTGCGCGGTCAGCGTCCTGACGATGTCGGCGCCGTCGTTCTCGAAGCCGAGCACGATCACGGCGTCGGGCTTCTTGTCGATCACCCTCTGGACGTCACGGTCGAAGCTGGTCGCGTCCGGGTCATAGTCGACGTTGGCGACGACCTTCGCTCCGCCTTTCTCGAGCGCTTTCTTCATCGAGGTCGCGAGGCCGACGCCGTAGGTGTCGCGCCGGGCGATGATGCCGACCTTCTTGTGGCCGTCCGTGCGCACGAGCTCGGCCAGCGCCGGTCCCTGCAGCCGGTCGGACGGCGTGGTGCGGAAGTAGTAGCCGCCCGAGTCCGCCGTCGACAGCTCCGCCGACATGTTCGATCCCGAGCAGACGAGCACGCCGCGCTGGCGGACCTCCTCCAGGATGTTCAGCGTGATCCCCGATGCCGTCGGTCCCATGACCGCGTCGACCTTGGTGTCCTCCAGCAGGCCCTCGAGTGATTCGCTGCCGACCGCCGGGTCGGTGGCGTCGTCGGCCACCGTGTACGCCACCGGGTTGCCGAGCACGCCGCCGCTCGCGTTGATCTCGTCGACCGCCATCGTCACGGGGACCGTGAGCGATTGCACGATGTTGCTGAGCATGCCGGTCTGCGCCGCCAGCTGCCCGAGCTCCAGCGTGCCGTTGACGTTGCCACGCTTCTCCTCGCCCGCGCCCGCTGCTCCGCCGCCGGCGGCGAGGAGCGCCGTGACAAGACTCGTCGCCGCGACAATCGAGGCGAGCTGTGTGATGCGCGAACTGCCCATTTCGGTCCTCTTCCTGGAAGAGTGGGGGGACGGGCGAGCGGCGTCCGAGCTTAGAGAATCCGGTGCGCCGAGCCTCGTCGCGCGCCGACGTGCTCAGGGCTGGACGAGCACCCGGAGCATCGGCTCGAGCTTGGCCTGCGTCTCGGCCCACTCGGCGTCGGGATCGGAGCCGGCGACGACGCCGGCGCCGGCGATGAGTCGGGCCGTGGTCCCCTCGAGCTCGCCGCAGCGGAGGGCGACGGCCCATTCGCCGTCTCCGTGCCGATCGACCCAGCCGACCGGACCGGCGTAGCGGCCGCGGTCGAAGCCCTCGAGCGCTTCGAGCATGGCGAGCGCGGTGTCCCGGGGGGTGCCGGCGACGGCCGGTGTCGGGTGCAGGTGCAACGCGAGCTCGAGCGCCGAGCAGGCCGAAGCCGGCTGCACCGTGCCGGTGATCGTGGTGGCGAGATGGCTCACGGTCGCGAGGCGGGCGACGTCAGGCCCATGCACCGACACGACCTCGACGCCGCCGGCGCGCAGGCCGTCCACGACCGCTTCGACGACCACGCGGTGCTCGATGCCGTTCTTGGCCGAGGCGGCGAGCGTGGCCTCGGCGGCGCGGTCGCCGGCGTCCGTCGCGCCGCGCGGGATCGTGCCGGCCATGGGTCGGGACGTCACGTGGTCGCCGCGCCGGCGCACGAGCAGCTCCGGCGTCGCGCCCACGAGACCGCCGGCGGCGAACACCGCGCATCCTCCCTGTGTGGCGAGCAGACGGTCGACGATGACGCGCGGGTCGAATGGTGCGTCGGCGTGCACGACGAC
>DASQTR010000107.1:0-2931 GCA_035641795.1 Ilumatobacter sp. | reverse complement strand
CTCGAGGGGCGGCCCTCGCTCGACCTCTGGCCGCTCGACGTCCGGCGCTTCTCGTTCCACCACACGACCCGCCACTTCATCGGGCCACGCATGGTCGAGCTCTACGGCCACCACTACAAGCTCGCCGCGCCCGGTTCGGAGCGGGCGACGGCGCGCGGTGTGCGGCGCAGCCCGCTCCACGATCGACTCGCCGGCGCCGGCGCGGTGTTCGGTTCGCGTGGCGGGTGGGAGCGGCCGAACTGGTTCGCGCCGGCCGGCGTGGCGCCGGTCGACGAGCCGTCGTTCACGGGCGGCAACTGGTTCGAGCACGCCGGGCGTGAGGCGCTGGCGGTGCGCAACGGCGTGGCGCTGATCGACCAGACCAGCTTCGCCAAGTTCGAGATCGCGGGGCCGGGCGCGTTGGCGGCCGTGCAATGGCTGTCCGTCGCCGACATGGACAAACCGCTGGGCACGATCACCTACACGCAGCTGTGCAACGAGCGCGGCGGGATCGAGTGTGACCTGACGATGGTGCGCACCGCCACCGACGCCTGGTACGTCGTGACCGGGTCGGCGTTCGGCGCCCACGACATGGGATGGATCCGGTCGCACTGCCCCACCGACGGCTCGGTGCAGGTGCGCGACCTGACGTCGGCGCGAGGAGTTGTCAATGTGTGCGGTCCTCGCGCCCGCGACGTGTTGCAGTCGGTGTGCGAGGAGGACGTGTCGAACGCCGCCTTCCGCTACGGCCGGGCGCGGGAGATCACGATCGGCGCGGCGCCGGTCTTCGCCCTGCGGATCGGCTACACCGGTGAGCTCGGCTGGGAGCTGCACGCGCCGACCGAGTACACGGCTCATGTGTACGACACCCTCTGGATGGCGGGGCAGCGGCACGGGATCGTCAATGCCGGCTACCGCGCGATCGACCGGCTGCGGGTGGAGAAGGGCTACGTGTACTGGTCGACCGACGTCACGCCCGACACGACGCCGCTCGAGGCGGGGCTGGAGTGGCGGATCGGCTGGGACAAGGGCGACTTCTGCGGGCGCGACGCGCTCGCCGCGCAGAGCCGCACGGGCGTCGACCGCAGGTTGTGCACGTTCACGCTCGAGCCGCCGCGCGAAGACCGGGTGTATCCGGTTGGCGGCGAGGCGATCATCCTCGGCGACGACGTCGTCGGGTTCACGACGACGGCCAACTTCGGCGACACGATCGGCAAGCCGATCGCCTACGGCTATGTGCCGGTCGAGCACCTGGAACGGACGGATTGGGTGATCGAGGTGTACGGCGAACCGATCGCCGCCAACCGACACACGGCCGCCCTGTACGACCCCAAGGGCGCGAGGTTGCGGGCATGAGCGACTTCGAGGCGGTGTACGACCGTGTGCCGTGGTTGCGCGGTGCCGGCACGCCCGAGCGGCTGGCCGGCCTGACCAACCTCAACTACCGGATCGGTGACTACGTGCTGCGCGTCTCGGGTGCCGGCACCAACGAATACATCAGCCGCGCCAACGAGGAGGTGGCCGCGCGGTCGGCGGCGGCCGCCGGCGTCAACGCCGCCGTGCTTTTCTTCGACGCCAGTGACGGGCTGATGGTGACGCGCTTCGTCGAGGGCGCGGCGACGATGACGCCCGAGCGCTTCCGGGCTGACGCCGACGCGATTCGCCGCGCCGGCAGGGCGATGCACCGGCTGCACACGCAGGCCGCGCCGTTCGCCAACGAGTACCGGGTGTTCGACATGATCGACGACTACAAGGCGCTGCTGGCGTCGAAGTCGGCACCGATGCCTGACGGCTTCGACGAGGTGCAAGCCGACGCCGAGCGCGGTCGGGCGGCGTTGCTCGCCAACCCCGTGCCGGTTGCGCCGTGCCACTGCGACCCGCTGTGCGAAAACTTCCTCGATACGGGCGAGGTCACCTACCTGATCGACTACGAGTACGCCGGTAACAACGATCCGATGTGGGATCTGGGGGACTTCTCCGTCGAGGCCGGGTTGGAGCCCGAGCACGAGGCCGTGCTGCTGGAGGCCTACTTCGAGGGCCCCCACCCAGCAGCCGACTCGGCGCGGATGGTGATCCACAAGGCGAACTGCGACCTGGTGTGGTCGCTGTGGGGCATCATCCAGCACGTCAACGAGAACCCGGTCGACGACTTCTGGGCCTACGGCGTCGGACGCTTCGAGCGCTGCAAGCAGCTGATGGAGAGCAACGAGTTCAAGCGGGCGATCGCCACACTGGGTGTCTGATACGCGCGAGCGGTGCCGGACACCCTTTTTGTTCACAGTGCGTTCACATTGAAAACACAGCCGAGTAATCGCCCGGTGACATCGTGCCGTGGCCCCTACAAGCTGTTTCTCCGGAGGACCTATTTCGTGGCGTACCAAGCTGAGTACATCTGGCTCGACGGCACCGAGCCAACCGCCCAATTGCGCAGCAAGACCAAGATCCTCGACGACAACGTGACGACGCCGCCGATCTGGGGGTTCGACGGCTCGTCCACCAACCAGGCCACCGGCGACAAGTCGGACTGCGTGCTCAAGCCCGTGTTCACATGCCCCGACCCGCTGCGCGGGGGGCGCAACATCCTCGTTCTGAACGAGGTGCTGCTGGCGGCGAACATGCGGCCGCATCCCACCAACACCCGCGCCGCTGCGGCCGCCGCCGCCAAGAAGTTCGTCGACGACGACATGTGGTTCGGCATGGAGCAGGAATACACGATGCTCAAGCCCGACGGCACGCCGCTCGGCTTCCCTGAAGGTGGCTTCCCCGAACCGCAGGGGCCCTATTACTGCGGTGTCGGCGCCGACAAGATCTTCGGCCGCGACATCGTCGAGGAGCACACGCAGGCGTGCATCGACGCCGGACTCAAGATCTCCGGCACGAACGCCGAGGTGATGCCCGGCCAGTGGGAGTTCCAGATCGGCCCGGTGGCCGCCCCGCAGGTGGCCGACGAGC
>DASQTR010000106.1:0-2381 GCA_035641795.1 Ilumatobacter sp. | reverse complement strand
CCCCGCCGGTGTCGATTCAGCGTGTGACGAGACGGTCACCACCCGACCTCCGCGAATCGAGCGGTTCGTTGCCGAGCACGACGTCGTAGGCAGCCTCAGCATCGCGCGCCATGTGGCGAGCGTCGAACCTGGCCATCACCGTCTCCCTCGCCGCGTTCCCCAGGGTCGCACGCGACGACTCATCCTCCAACAGATCACGGATCACCGATGCGAGCGCCTCACGGTCGCCAAGGGTCACCAAGCATCCGTCGCGGCCGTCGGTGATCACGTCGCGAAGCCCCGGCAGGTCGTACGCGACGACCGGTATCTCGCAAGCCATCGCCTCCAGCACCGATATCGGCAACCCCTCACTCACGGACGCCAGCACGAACAAGTCAGCGGCTCGGAGCAGCAGTGACACGTCTTCACGCTCGCCGGCAAGGATCACGCGATCGCTGACGCCGAGCGCTTCCGCCTGGCGGCTCAGCGCGGTTCGCTCGCCGCCGTCTCCGATGAGTAGAAGGACGGCGCCCGGGACCGAGGCCAGCAGCCGCACGAGTTCGTCCTGTCCCTTTCCGGGCGCCAGCCGACCCACGCAGACGAGGAGTCGAACGTCGTGGCCGATACCCAGCGCCGAGCGCCCGCGTCGACGCGAGTCGGCGGTCACGGGCGTGAACCGCGAGACATCCACTCCGTTGTTCGCGATGGTGATCGGCGCGTCGACGAGGTCTGCGTGGAAGGCGGCGACCTGGGCGCCCGCGGCGACATAGTGCTTCACCACCTTTCGCTCCACGGCTCGCCGCAGGCGAGCCTTGAGGGCGGCCGACGCCTTGCCCAGTGGACCCGCCCGATCGGAGTACATCGGTTGCAAGTGGGCCCACGGCGAGTGGAGGTGACCGACGACGGGGGTGCCCGTGAGGAGGGCTGCCAGCTGTCCCACCCTTCGATCGGGGTCGCTGTGAACGTGGAGCAAATCGATGCGACGATCGCGGATCTGCCTCGCTAACGCGAGCGCCGCCAGGACTTCGGTGACCGAGCTCACCTGGAAGCACTCGGCCCCCGCGTGTTCGAACGCGAGCCGGAGGTCATCCGGGGGACGAAGGCTGGCCACGTGCATCTCGAAGCGCGAGGTGTCTGCGTGCGCAACGAGCTCCAGTGCTACGACCTGTCCTCCGCCGCGAACCAGATCTGGTAGCAGATGCAGGATCCGATATCTGGTGCTCATCCGCGAACCATCGCTATCGGGCGCGCTGTGAGGGTCCTGAAGGTGACGTCATGCCAGATCTCGAGGCTGAGCAACGTCCAGATGCGGATGTTCTCGTCAGTTCGAGCTCGGTCGTGTCGCAGGAGGAGTTGCTCGATCTCGCGGCGATCGAACACTTGGCCGACGAACGACTCGTTGGACAACAACGTGTCCCATGCGAATGTTCGAAGCCCCCCACGGAACCACCGGTCGAGTGGAACGCGGAATCCGGCCTTCCGTCGCTCCACAATCTCCGTCGGGAGCTCCGCCGCGGCGATCTGACGGACGACCCACTTGCCACTGCCGCGCCGGATCTTGACCCGATCCGGCAACGACAAGCCGAGCTCGACCAACCGGTGGTCGAGAAACGGGGGCCGCAACTCGACGGAGGCCGCCATCGTCATTCGATCACCACGCTCGAGCAGGTTGTCGGCGAGCCACGACCCGCAGTCGGACATCAACATGCGCTTCAGCGGAGTGCCTGGCTCGGCGATGTCGGCGTCACCGTGACTGGGTCGATGACCGAGCAATGCGCCCCTCTCTCGTGATGTGAACGGAGCGAACCAGGCATCCGATCGCTCGTTCGGCGTCGATGCGCTCAGCGCGCGAAGCGCGATCCGGACGCGGGAGAATCGAGGCGGTGTGGCTCGTTGCACCAGGTCGAAGCCTGTGCGTACCGGACCGGGCAGTGGAAGCTCCGACAGTCGCGCCATGCGATGCTTCGGATATCCGGCGAAGATCTCGTCGGCGCCTTCACCAGACAACACCACCTTGACGTGCTGCGATGCAGTGGCGGCGAGCTTGTAGACGGCGACGTCGGCGGGCTCGGACATGGGGGCGTCGCGATGCCACGTGAGGTTCCGCCAATGCGTCTCGAAATCCTCCGCACGCACGGAGACCTCGTGGTGGATGGTTCCGAGCGCCGAGCTGACCGTCCGCGCGAAGGGCAGCTCGTCGACGCGGTCGTCGCCGAAACCTGCGCTGAACGTGTGCATCGATCCGGGCTCGACACGTTTCGTGGCCAGCGCCGCGATCAGACTGCTGTCGAGGCCCCCGCTCAGGTAAGCACCGATCGGGACATCAGCGACGAGGTTGTCGTCGACGGCCGCGTCCAGCGCGTCACGGACCAGACGCACGGACTCGGCGTCACCGACCTGTC
>DASQTR010000105.1:0-2531 GCA_035641795.1 Ilumatobacter sp. | reverse complement strand
GGCTCGTCGCCGATCACGTCGGCCGGCTCGTGTTCGTCGACATCGATTTCGAACATCACCAACCGCCGCTTCGGGCCGCCACCGGCGAGCTCGGCCTCGACCGCCTCGCGACCCGTGAACTCGTGGTCGAACTTGAGGTAGCGGTCCATGCCCGCTTCGAGCGGCGTGTAGATCGGGCGGTACTCCCGGAACCACGTGCCGAAGTGCTTTTCGAGCCGCAGTGTGATCAGCGCCCGGAACCCGAACAGTGCCATCCCGTGCGGCTGCCCTGCCTCCCACAGCAGGTCGAAGAGGTAGCGCTGGTACTCGGGCGCGCACCAGATCTCGTAGCCGAGGTCGCCCGTGTACGTCATGCGCGACAGCCACACGGGCGCCATCCCGATCTCGACGCGGCGGAACGCCATGAACGGGAAGTCGGGCGTCGCCAGAGACGTTCGCGTCAGCGGCTGCAGCACGTCGCGCGCGAGCGGGCCGGCGACGGTGACGCCGACCATCGAGAGCGCGATCACCTCGAAGCGGATCGGGCTGCGGGCCGGCAGATGGTCGACGAACCAGCGCGAGTGGTGCACCTCCGCCGCCTGCGAGCCGAACAGGAGGAACTCGTCGTCGCCGATCCGGGACACCGAGAACTCGCCCACGATGCGGCCCTGCTCGTTGAGCATCGCCGTCAGGTGCGTGCGCCCGATCTTGGGTAGGCGATTGGTGAACAGGCTCTGCAGCCAATCGGCGGTGCCATCACCCGACACGCGGTACTTGGCGAAGTTCGAGCACTCACTGAGCCCCACCCGTTCGCGCACCGCGTGCGACTCCTCGCGCACGCGCTCGAAGGCGTTCGAGCGATGGAACGTGACGTCCTCGACCGGCTCGAGCCCGGGGCGCTGGAACCAGAGGGGATGCTCCAGCCCGAAGCCGGCACCCCACACCGCGTTGTGCTCGGTGAGGCGGTCGTGGATCGGTGTCGTGTGGAGTGGCCGCGCAGCCGGCAACTCCTCGTTGGGAAACGTGATGCGGAACCGCCGCGAGTAGTTCTCACGCACCTTGGCGTTCGTGTATGCGAGCGTCGCCCAGTCGCCGTAGCGGGCGACGTCCATGGCCCAGATGTCGTCGTTCGGGTCGCCGTCGATCATCCAGTTGGCGAGCGAGAGGCCGACGCCGCCCCCTTGGGACAGGCCAGCCATCACCGCGCAGGCGACCCACATGCCGCGCATGCCGCGGACGGGGCCCACCAGCGGGTTGCCGTCGGGGCTGAACGTGAACGGGCCGTTGACGAAGCGCTGGATGCCGGCACGGCCGACGGCGGGGAAGTGCGCGAAGCCGCGCTCGAGCTCGGGGGCGATGCGGTCGAGATCGTGGTCGAGCAGCTGGAAGACGAACTCCCACGGCGTGTCCTGCGGGGACCACGGCTTGTTGTTCTGCTCGTAGGTTCCGAGCAGGATGCCCTGGCCCTCCTGACGGCAGTAGATCTCTCCCGCGAAGTCGATCATGTGCGGCAGCTCGTGGCCGTGCTCGCGGTTGAAGTCGATCACCTCGTGCATCGGCTCGGTGACGAGGTAGTGGTGCTCCATCGCCAGCACCGGCAGCTCGATGCCCACCATCCTGCCGACCTCACGCGCCCACAAACCTCCGCAGTTCACGACGTGCTGGGCGTTGATCGTCTCGCCGCTGTCGGTGGTGACGTCCCACGTGTCGTCGGCGCGCTGGCCGATCGCCGTGACCCACGTGTCGGTGTAGACCTCGGCACCGCGGTTGCGGGCGCAGATCGCGTACGCGTGGGTGACGCCGTACGGGTCGACCGAGCCCTCGTCGGGGTCGTACAGCGCCCCGACGAAAAAGTGCTCCTCCAGCAGCGGGTTGAGCTGCTTGGCCTCGCTCATCGAGATCAGGTCCATGTGCATGCCGAGGTAACGGCCGCGGGCGACCGCCATCCGAAGCCAGTCGAGCCGTTCCGGCGTGTCCGCGAGCATCAGTCCGCCAGGCAGGTGGATGCTGCAGTTCTGGCCCGACTCGGCCTCGATCTGGCGGTAGAGGTTGACGGTGTACTGCTGCAGGCGGGCGACGTTGGGGTCGCCGTTGAGCGTGTGCATGCCACCTGCCGCGTGCCACGTCGAGCCGGCGGTGAGCTGCTTGCGCTCGAGCAGGACGACGTCGGTCCAGCCGCGCTTGGTCAGGTGGTACAGCACCGAGGCGCCGACAACGCCACCGCCGATCACCACGACCTGTGCGGAAGTCTTCATGCGACTCCGATCGCTCCTCTGGTGTCTGACATCGCGGCAGCGGTGTCTGACACCCAGCGCTGTTCAGTAATCAACGGGGACACCGCCTTCTGCTGCTCTTCGTTCCACGAAGTCGGTCAGTTCTTCGCGGCGGTCGGCTGGGAGCGGCGGTTCTTGGTACTCCCTCAGGAACAGCTTCACGAGCTGGTTCGCCTTCTCCACCGCTTGCGGACTGCCCGCCTCCTGCCATGTCTCGTAGTTGCGCCAGTCACTGACCAGCGGCCGGTAGAACTCGGAGCGGTAGCGGGCTTGTGTGTG
>DASQTR010000104.1:0-7103 GCA_035641795.1 Ilumatobacter sp. | reverse complement strand
CGGCGGGAACTCGCGGCCGACCTCTGCGCCGCCAGAGATCTCCGGGAAGACCTTCGACAGGTGGATCCCGATGAAGACCAGACCGACGGTGACGATGCCCAGGTAGAGGCCCCGCAGTCGGACCGCGCACGGAGAGACGATGATCCCGACCAGGGCGGCGCCAACGGCGGCGCCGGGCAACCAGATCCACATCGGCAACCCGAGGCCCCACAGGTTCGCCGAGCTCTCACCGCCGAGAACGACGGCCGTGTACGCACCGACGCCCATGAAGAACGCGTGGCCGAGCGAAACCTGACCGGCGACGCCGGACAGCAGGTTGATGCCGAGCGCGGCGATGCCGAAGATCACCGCCTGCGTCAGCAAGCGGATCCAGTCGGGATCGCCGATGAAACGGACGAGCGGCAGCTGATTGATGACGGGCAGCGAGAACGGCAACAGCACGGCGATGGCGAGCAGCAACGCCAGCGCGATCCGTTGCGTCCACGTCGGGAAGATCGCGGTCTCGGACTGATAGCTGGTGTAGAGACGCGGCCTGCCGAGCACGTCAGACCCTTCTGATCTCCGGTGTGCCGAACAAGCCGTACGGCCTGACGAGCAGCACCACCAGCATCACGATGTAGGGAACGATCAGTGCGTAGCCGTTGCCCAGCACGTCGGTGTAGGCCGCCAGGTACTGACCCGAGAAGACCTCGGCGCACCCGATCAGCAAACCGCCGATCAGGGCACCGCTGACCGAGTCGAGACCCCCCAGGATCACTGCGGGAAGCGCCCGGAAGGCGAGCCCGGTGATCCCCGCACTCGCGACGCCCGTGCCCAGTGGCGCGCCGGAACTGAGCACACCGGCGAGCGCAGCGAGCGCCGCGCTCGAGCCCCACGCCACCGCAAACACCTTGCCGACAGAGATGCCCTGTGCGAGGGCTGCCTCCTGGTCGAAGGCCACAGCTCGCATGGCGATGCCGAGCCGAGTACGGAAGAAGTAGAAGATCGCGATGAACGAGATCGCGGTGGCGATGTAGATCGCGACATAGGTCCAAGCGACGAAGGCGTCTCCCAGGTTGAACCCGTTGAATCCCCACGGGAAGCTGAGCGCGCGCGGGTTGAGGTTGACGGCGTCGAATCCGATGGTGCGCAGGATCGCCTCGAGTCCGAGCGTGATGACGGCGATCGAGAACAGCGGCTCGCCGATCATCGGCCGGATGGCGAGCCGTTCGATGATCAAGCCCAGTCCTGCCGTCATCAACGCGGCCAGCACGATCGACGAGATCCACACCAGGTATGTGCGGTCGTCCATCCACCGGCCGGGAACGACCCAATCGACGAGCAGCAGCGACGCGAACCAGGCGCCGACGAGCGCGATCGCGCCCTGTGCGAAGTTGACGGTCTGGGTCGCCTTGAAGATCAGCACGAATCCCAGCGCGACCATGGCGTAGAGCCCGCCCTGGGCGAGTCCCTTGGCGAGCGTCTGAAGGAACTCCTCGACGAAGGTGAGGGCGAGGATCATTTCATTGCGTTCCCCGGCCACGCAGGCCGTTGCTAGCCGCTCGCTCGCTGTCGCTCGCTCGCTCGCATTCGACGCGCGCGCTAGGCAGCCAGCGCCTCATCGGTACAGCGAGTCCACGAGGTCGCCGAACGTGTCGATCATCGCGTTGCGCTTGAGTTTCTGGGTGGCCGTGAGCTCGCCGTCCTCGTGGTCGAGCTCCTTCGGTAGGAGTGCGAAGCGCCGGATGTTCTCGACGCGGGCGAACTTCTCGTTCGTCTTGTCGACGACGCCCTGGATCAGCTCGATCACCTCCGGCTTCTCGGACAGGTCGCGGTACGTCGTGTACGGGATGCCGCGCCGCAGCGCCCAGTCGCCGACCGTGTCGAGCTCGATGCCGATCAGTGCGGTCAGGTAGTTGCGCCCGTCGCCGATGACCATCGCCTCCTTGACGTACGGCGACGTCTTCAGGCTGTTCTCGATCTCGGATGGCGAGATGTTCTTGCCACCTGACGTGATGATGATGTGCTTGATGCGGTCGACGATCCGCACGTGCGTACCGTCGACCCACTCGCCGACGTCGCCCGTCATCAACCAACCGTCCTCGGTGAACGTCTCGGCGGTCTTGTCACGCTTGTTCCAGTAGCCGGCGAAGACGCCGTCGTGCTTCACCTGGATCTCACCGGTCTGCTCGTCGATCCGAAAACCGATGTCGGGATACGGCTCGCCGACGGTTCCCAGCTTCATGCGGCCGACGAAGTTGGCGGTGGAGATAGCCGAGTTCTCGGTCATGCCGTAGAGCTCGAAGACCGGCACGCCGAGTCCGATGAAGAACTCGAGCACCTCAGGGGCGATCGGGGCGGCCCCCGAGCCGGCGTACCGACAGCGTCGCAGCCCGAGCCGCTCGCGCATCGGCCGGAACACGATCACCCAACCGATCGCGGCGAGGACGCGTGACGTCACCGTGTGCTTGCCACCATGGGCGACCTTGATCCGCCCGATCCGATTTGCCAAGCCGAGCCCGAACCGCAGGATTCGCTGCTTGAACCACGAGGCGTCGTTGGCCTTGATCAAGGAAACCGCGTGCAGCTTCTCCCAGATGCGCGGCACGGCGAAGAACAACGTCGGCTGCACCTCGCGCAGGTTCTCGTTGACCGTCTCGATCGACTCGGCGAAGTTCAGCACCGCCCCGGAGCTCACCGCCGTCCAGGTCGAGAAGATCCGCTCGGCGACGTGACACAGCGGGAGGTACGTCAGGATCTGGTCGTCGGGCGTCGGCGGACCGCCCGGGACGCGATCGTGCGAGTTGACGAGCTTGTCCATGCAGAACGCGCAGTTGCGGTTGGTGAGCATCGCCCCCTTCGGGGGCCCCGTCGTGCCGGACGTGTAGACAAGCGTCATCACGTCGTCGTCGCGGGCGCTCGCCATGCGGTCGGCGACGGCGTTCGGGTGCTGCTTGCGGTACTCACGTCCGAGCTCGAGGAACTTGTCCCAGAACAGCAGCCGGTCGTCATCGGCGCCCAACATGCCGCGGGGCTCGATGAACAGAATCGTGCGCATATCGCGAAGGCGGCTGCGGTCGATCGACTCGACCTTGTCGAACTGCTCCTGGTCCTCGGCGAGGTGGACGCAGGCTCCGCAGTCGCCTAGCAGGTACTCGACCTCCGCCATCGGATTGGTCGGGTAGAAGCCGACCGTGACGGCTCGCACGGCCACCGTCGCCAGGTCGAGTATCACCCACTCGGGGCGATCCTCGGACTGGATCGACACGCGGTCGCCCGGCTGCACACCGAGCGCCAACAACCCGAAGGCGGCCTCCTCGATGAGGCCCCAGGTCTTCTCGCGCGTGTACTCGTGCCAGATCCCGAAGTCCTTCTCGCGCATGGCGATCTGCGACGGCGCCCGCAGCGCCCAGTCACGCGCGAGCGAGGCAACCGTGACCACACCCGTCGCGCCGGGCGCGGAAGCGGTGGTGTGTTCGGTCAGAGTCATGTGATCCCCCGATCCTGACGTGTGATCGTGACGTGTGCTCGGTTCCCCCGGTGGTCCGCGCTCGATGCGGCGTCCCGACGAACTGAACTTAGCAGGCCCTTCCTGCGCAAGGGCAACGGTCCGGTGTCTCGCAGCCGACGGTTTCGGACAGCACGGAACGGCTTTCGTCACGGAACCCTGCTGTGCGAGCCTTGACGCGTGCACGAGTTCGTCCCGCCGTTGCGCGACATCGCCTTCGTGATGCAACACGTCGCCGGCATCGACGAGATCGTGGCCACCGATGCCTTCGGTCACGTCGACACCGCCACGGTCAATGCCGTGCTCGACGAGGTGGGTCGCTTCATGGCCGACGTCATCGCGCCCACGAATCGCGAGGGCGACATCATCGGGGCGCGCTGGCAGACCGACGGCTCGGTGAACACGCCCGAGGCCTTCAAGCCGGCCTACTCGAAGTGGGTCGGATCGGGTTTCGGGGCGATGCCGTTCGATCCCACCTACGGCGGTGGCGGCTTTCCATGGATCACCGCCATCGCCGTACAAGAGATGTTGACCGCCGCCAACATGGCGTTGTCCTTGTGCCCGCTCCTGACACAGGGGGCGATCGAAGCCCTCATGCACCACGGCTCCGACGCGCAGAAGGCCATCTACTTGCCGCGGATGCTCACCGGTGAGTGGACCGGCACGATGAACCTGACCGAGCCCCAGGCCGGCTCGGATCTCGGGGCGGTGACGACCCGCGCCGAACCGGCGCCGGACCGCGGCGACGACGCATGGCGGATCACCGGCCAGAAGATCTTCATCACGTGGGGTGAGCACGACCTCACCGAGAACATCGTCCATCTCGTGCTGGCGCGCACGCCCGGGGCGCCGCCTGGCACCAAGGGGATCTCGATGTTCCTCGTGCCCAAGTTCTTCGTGGAGGCCGACGGTTCGCTCGGCGAGCGCAACGCGGTCCACTGCGTCTCGATCGAGCACAAGTTGGGCATCCACGGCTCGCCGACATGCGTGATGGCGTACGAGGGAGCGGTCGGTTGGCTCGTCGGTGACGAGCGCGAAGGAATGCGCAACATGTTCACGATGATGAACACGGCCCGTCTGTCGGTCGGCCTCGAGGGCCTTGCCATCAGCGAGCGCGCCTTTCAACAGGCCGTGGCGTACGCCCACGAGCGCCGCCAGGGACGTGCGCCCGGCGCGCCCGCCGGTGAGGTGAGCGCAATCGTGGCGCACCCCGACGTGCGGCGGATGCTGATGACGCAACGAGCGTGGATCGACGCCATGCGCGCCCTCGTGTACAGCAACGCCGCCGCCGTCGATCGCGCCGTCGCCGCCCGCGCCACCGGCGACGCCGACGCCGCGCAACACTGGCAGGAGCGCGCCGACCTGTTGATCCCGCTCACCAAAGGTCTGTGCACCGACGTCGTCAACGAGGTCACGTCGCTGGCCGTTCAGGTCCACGGCGGCATGGGGTACATCGAGGAGACGGGCATCGCCCAGCACTATCGCGACGCGCGCATCGCTGCGATCTACGAGGGCACGAACGGCATCCAGGCCGGCGACCTCGTCGGCCGCAAGCTCACGATGCGCGACGGCGCCGTCGTCGCCGACCTGCTCGACGAGCTCGACGGCAATGCCCAACGCGTCGCGACCGTCGCCGGCCTCGAGCAGTTCGCGGCGTCGCTCGACGACGCGCTGACCGCCGCCCGGCGTGCCACTGCGCACCTCCTGAGTGTGGCCACAGCGGATCAGCGGGCGCTGCTCGCCGGCGCCACTCCCTATCTGCGCCTGCTCGGCACGACGGTGTGTGCGGGTTTGCTCGCCAAGGGCGCGCTCGCCGCGTCGGGACACGACGACGCCTTCCATCGCGGCAAGGTCATCGCCGCCAAGTACTTCGGCGAGCAGATCCTGCCGGTTGCCTGCGGGCTGCTGCCGGCAATCGAAGCGGGAGCGACAGACCTCGACGCTGTCGAGCTTTCCTGACCGCTCGACAGATCTGGCAGCTGGGATGACGATGGTATGGTCCCGCGGCGGACGATCAACCACCTGCCAGGAGGCACAAACCATGATCACCATCCATTCGAGCCGGTGGCGCCGCGTGCTCGGGGTCACCGCAGCGTGTGTGCTCGTGGCCAGCGGGTGCACCGGCGACGACGATGATGCAGACGAGACAGCCGACACAGCCGAGACTGCCGAGGCGGGCGACACGACTGCGGCGTCGGCAACGACTACTGCCGGAACCGGCACGACTGAAACGACCGACACGGCGACGGCGGAGGACACGACGGCGCCGACCACAGCCCCGGACGACACAGCCGTCACCGTCGCACAGACCGGCGATCGGCTCCAGGCGGTTCAGGACGCCGGTGTTGTCCGGTGCGGCAGCCGCGACGAGCTGCCGGGTTTCAACTTCCTCGACGCGAGCGGTGAGCACGTCGGCTTCGACGCCGACTTCTGCCGCGCGATCGCCGCTGCCGTGCTCGGTGACGCCACCGCCGCCGAGTTCGTCGATCTCGACGCCGCCGACCGCTTCACCGCGCTGCAGTCCGGTGAGATCGACGTGCTCGTGCGCAACACGACGTGGACCGCCACACGGGACGGCGCCGAGGGGGCGACCTTCATGCAGCCGAACTTCTACGACGGCCAAGGGATGATGGTCGCCAGCGACAGCGGCTTCACGCAGCTAGCCGACATGACCGGAGCGATCGTGTGTGTCACCCAAGGGACCACGACGGAGGGCAACGCGGCGCAGGAAGGGGCGCGACTCGGGCTCGACTGGGAGGTCCGCGCGTTCGAGGACCCCGAACTGATCCAGGCGGCGTTCGAAGCGGGACAGTGCGACGGCTGGTCGTCCGACGTCAGCCAGCTCACCGGACTGCGGTCGGCGTACCCGGCTGGTGCCGAAGCACTGACGATCCTGCCAGAGGTGTTCTCCAAGGAGCCGCTCGCTCCGGCGGTCGCCGACGGCGACGCCCAGTGGGCGCAGGTGGTGAACTGGGTGGTCCTCGCCACGATCCAGGCCGAGGAGTTCGGGATCACGTCCGAGAACGTGCAGGACTTCACAACGTCCGAGGATGCCCGCATCCTCGCGTTCCTCGGGCTAGAGGTCCCCGGCGAGGACGGGTCCGCCGTGCTCGATCCAGGCCTGGGCCTGCCAACCGACTTCGCGATGCAGATCGTGACCCAGGTCGGCAACTACGGCGAGATCTTCGACCGCCATCTCACTCCGCTCGGTCTCGAGCGCGGCGTCAACGCGCTGTGGACCGAAGGCGGGCTGATGTACGCGCCGCCTTACCGTTGATGCGGTGACGTCAACTGCGTTCCCCGGCCACGCAGGCCGTTGCTGGCCGTTCGCTCGCTGGCGCTCGCTCGCTCGCGTTCATGGAGTGTCCTCAAGTCGACTATTGACTGCGCTCCCGGGCGACGCAGGCCCCTGCCTGGCCGTTCGCTCGCTGGCGCTCGCTCACTCGCATAGGCGGACGTGACGTAGTGCCCAGAGCGCAACACGTCGCTGACGCGCGCGTCCCGCTTTGGCGCGACGCGCGCGTGCTGCAGTGGGCGTTTCAGTTGCTCGTGCTCGCCGCCGTCGCGGCGGTGATCATCTGGCTCGTCGGCAACTACACGTCGAACGCCGACCGCC
>DASQTR010000103.1:0-3136 GCA_035641795.1 Ilumatobacter sp. | reverse complement strand
AGAAGTAGCCGGGGAACGGTGGGCACCAGTCGTCGAGCACGCGGACCAGCGCTCCACTCTCGAGGTGTTCGGCGATGCGATCCTCCGTGACCCACGCGAGTCCCGCTCCGTCAAGCGCCGCTTGAATCACGAGATCGACATCATCGAGGAGGAGCGAGCCATGGACGGAGATCGTGAGCGACTCGTCGCCCTTGTCGAGCTCCCATTTGTAGACACTCTCGCCGCGGTGCCGGAAGCGGATGCACCGATGGTTCAGCACGTCTCGAGGCGACGCCGGCTTCGAGTGTGATTCGAAGTAGGTGGGTGCGCCAACGACGGCTGGCCGGAGGTCCGGCGACACCCGAACCGCCACCATGTCCTGCTCAATGAACTCGCCATACTGAACGCCGGCGTCGAAACCGCCAGCCACCAGATCAAGCCTCGCCTCGTCCGTACTGACATCGAGGACCACATCGGGATAGTTGCGCGCGAACTGCGCCAGCTTGGGACCAAGCACCGTCATCGCCGCGAGACGTGGCACGAGCAGCCGCAGGCGTCCGCGCGGCGTATCACGTAATCCACCAATCCTCTCCAGGGCGCCACGGATGCCTGTCAGCGCCGGTCGCAGTTCAGCGAGGAGCTGCTCGCCCGCTTCGGTCGGCGCAACGCTCCGCGTCGTCCGCGCGAGCAGTCGTACCCCGACCTGCTCTTCGAGCCCTCGGATCGCGTGACTGAGTGCCGACTGCGTCACTCCCAACCGTTTCGCGGCCTTGGTAAAGCTCCTCTCATCCGCCACGGCCAAGAATGCCGACATTACGCTGAGTTCATCTCGGACCATTCGTGAGCACTCCTCATCGACCGCATCAGATTCAACGGCCATTGTGAACCCAACTGTGCAACGCGCTTGCTCGTTACGCGATCTGGTGTCGACTCGACCGCTGCCGTCCAACTCAACAGCTCGGTTTACGGGCAAAGCTTGGCGTCTCTGCCGGCAAGACCGATTGATGAACGCGCCTCATGGCCCCTAGCCAATTTCTCCGGCTAGTGCAATGCGGAGGCGGCCCCTATGCTGGTTTCGTGACGTTCGACTCATCGGACAGGCGCCGAACACGGACTGAGAACAGCCAGGAAGGGAATCCATCGTGCGAGGAGCAGTTCTTTACGGCCCAGGCGACGTCCGTTACGACGAAAGCCCGGAACCCACCATCGTCGATCCGACGGACGCGATTATTCGGATGTCCGTGACGTGCATCTGCGGATCGGATCTCTGGCCGTATCGCGGCCTGAACCCAGCCAGCGCGCCGGCGCCCATGGGCCACGAGTACTGCGGCATCGTCGAGGATGTGGGCCGCGACGTCACGTCCATTACACGCGGTCAGTTCGTGATCGGATCGTTTGCCGCCTCGGACAACACGTGTCCGCACTGTCGCGCCGGGTATCACTCATCGTGCGCGCACCGAGAGTGGATCACGGGTGCGCAGGCGCCGCTGCTGCGCGTGCCGATGGCGGACGGCACGCTCGTCGCCACGACGGAGGTCCCTCCGGCCGACCTCGTTCCCAGCTTTCTGGCGGTTTCCGACGTACTCGGCACGGGCTGGTTCGCCGCTGATGCCGCGAATGTCAAACCAGGTTCGGTCGTCGTGGTCGTGGGTGACGGCGCGGTTGGTTTGCTCGGGGTGCTCTCGGCAAAGCAGATGGGCGCGGAGCGGATTATCGCGATGAGTCGTCATGCGCCCAGGCAGAAGCTGGCACGCGAGTTCGGCGCGACCGACATCATCACCGAGCGTGGCGACGAGGGGGTCGAGCGCGTCAAGGAGCTGACGAAGGGCGTCGGCGCGGATTCGGTGCTCGAGTGCGTCGGCACGCAGGAATCGATGATGCAGGCAATCCGTTCCGCGCGGCCTGGCGGCTCGATCAGCTACGTCGGCATTCCCCACGAGGTCACGCTCGACGCGGCGCAGCTGTTCTTCACGCACGTCCATCTGCATGGTGGACCTGCGCCGGTACGCCGCTATCTTCCAGAGCTCCTTGAGCTCGTGCAGAGCGGACGCATCAATCCCGGGAAGGTCTTCGACCTAGAGCTGCCGCTCGAACAGGTCGCGGAGGGCTATCGAGCGATGGACGAACGCCGCGCGATCAAGACGCTGCTTCGCACGTAGCCTTGGGCTGGAGAAGGAGAGTTGTGTGATGAGTAGATCATTGAGAGTCGTCGTCGTCCTTGTCTGCTTCGCCTTGCCGATCACAGCGAGCACCGGCCTGACTGGTAGCCAGACCACTCCGACCGCGCAGACCGATCGCGAACGGTTCGTCGGCGCGTGGCGCCTGGCGTGGATGGAAGAGCCTCGGCCGGACGGGACGATGGCCAGAATCACTGATCGAAGGGGCACGCTGATGTACACGAGCGACGGTCGCACGTCGGTGCAGATTCAGTTCCCTGACTCGCAGACCTCCATCTCCAATGACTACATCTTGAACGGGTACGAGGCGTCCTTCGGCACCTACGAGGTGGACGAAAAGGCTCAGACGATCACCCGTCGCGTCGAGGGATCGATCACGCGAGGGCTCGTCGGCCAGAGCCTCACGCGGGCGTACCGGTTTTCAGACGGGCGCCTGACCATGCGTTCAGTTCGGCCTGAGGAACGCTGGTCGACTACCTGGGAACGCTACTAACGGCCGGAGAGCTGTTCGAGGAATACACGATGAAAACACGCACGCTCGGAAAAAGTGGCCTGGAGGTGTCTGCGATTGGGCTCGGCTGCATGGGTATGAGCTGGTCCTACAGCCCGATTCCCGATCGTAACGAGATGCTGGCACTCCTGCGCGCGGCCGTTGACCGCGGAGTCACGTTCTTCGACACCGCGGAAGTGTACGGACCGTTGGCGAACGAGGAACTCGTCGGCGAAGCCCTGGAACCGTTCCGCGGCCGCGTGGTGATCGCGACAAAGTTCGGGTGGGCACCCGGCGCAGACGGCGAGACCCGCTGGAGCCGTCTGAACAGTCGTCCCGAGCACATCACGCGCGTCGTCGAGGGCTCATTGCGGCGGCTCAGGGTCGACGCGATCGATCTCTACTACCAGCACCGGGTCGATCCCGACGTGCCGATCGAAGACGTCGCCGGGGCAGTCAAAGATCTGATTCAGGCTGGCAAGGTGAAGCA
>DASQTR010000102.1:0-2599 GCA_035641795.1 Ilumatobacter sp. | reverse complement strand
CCCCGACGCAATGGCTTGGCTGACCTCGATCGACGGGGTCGGTCCGAAAACCGCCGCTTGTGTGCTGCTCTTCAGCCTGGGGATGCCGGTGCTTCCTGTCGATACGCACGTCTACCGCGTTTCGCAGCGACTTGGGCTGATCGACGCCAAGGTGTCCGAGGAGCGGGCGCATGACCAACTCCTGGGCCTGCTCGGCGACGACACCGCGACACTCTATTCGTTCCACGTGGAGATGATCGCGCACGGGCGAACGGTCTGCGTCGCGCGGCGCCCGAAATGCCCGCACTGCCCACTGCGCGATCTCTGCCGCTTTTCGGCGGAACACGATATGAGGACCGAGGCATGACGGAGGTGCGCGTTCTCGACCTGGTCAAACACCCACGGCAAGGGGAGACCGGGATGTATTTGATCCGGCACGGTCAGACCGAGGCAAACGCTTTGCACCAACTCGTCGGCTCCACCGACGTGCCGCTCGACCCCATCGGCCTGATCCAAGCGGAACGGGTCGCGGAGCGCATGGCGCCCATCTCGTTAGACGCAATCCTGTCCAGCCCGTTGCAGCGTGCGCTCACAACGGCCCGCGTGATCGGCGATCGAGTCGGGCTGACACCGCGGCCAGTCGACGGGTTGGTGGAGCTCGACTTCGGTCAGCTCGAAGGTCGCACGCTCACGCACATGATCGAGCAGCACCCCGAGCTGGCCATTCGGTTGGCCAACTTCGACGATCTCGACGTGGAATGGCCTGGCGGCGAGACGCGGCGCGGTTTCCACGCCCGCGTCTCGGCGGCGTTCCTCGCGATCCTCGAGGAGTACAGCCAGCACACCGTCGCGGTCGTGGCGCACGGCGGCGTGATCGGATCGTTTCTGGCGTACCTCGAAGGTGGACAAGCCAACGATTTCGTCCGCTATGCTGTGTTCAACTGTAGCGTGACGCACATCGTGGTGACACGTGATCAGACGCTGGTGCACTGCTGGAACGACGTCAGCCACCTCGACGACGTCGATACCGCGGACTACAGCTTCGTCGCGGACGGAGCCGAGGAGACGAACACCATGTCGAAGGAGCGGGCATGAGTGCTCGTCTGACCGTGCTCGGAGGAAGTTCAGCCGGTGTGGGCACCGGTCAGGGCTGTTCCGGCTACTTGGTCGAGGTCAACGGCACGCGCCTCGTGCTCGACCTAGGTCCGGATACGCTGCTGGAACTGCGCAAGCACACCGACTTCCGCACGCTCGACGCGGTCGTCATCTCCCACTTGCACCTCGATCACATCCTCGATCTCTTCGCGCTGCGCTTCGCCCTCTGCTACAACCCGCACCGACCACCTCACCCAACACCGCTTTGGCTCCCACCCGGCGGGTTGGCGATGCTGGACAACGCCGCGAAACTCTTCGCGGCGCCTGGAGAACTCGACACGTATTTCTCCGCTCAGTTCGACATCAATGAGTACGATCCCAAGCAGCCGCTGTCCATCGGTGCCGCCACCCTCACGTTTGCGCCGACCGTCCACTACGTGCCCTGCTGGGCTATCCGGCTCGGCGGTGCCGATGGCGGCGATCTCCTCTACACGGCTGACACCGGACCCGCTGCACCATTAGCCGAGTTTGGCCAGGGTGTGGAAGTGTTGATCGCCGAGGCAACGTTGCTCGAACCGGGGCCGGAGCCGTGGGAGACTCGTGGGCACATGACGGTCGGTGAGGCTGCCGAGCTTGGCAAGACGATCGGCGTGGCGACGCTGGTCCTGACGCATATCTGGGAGGAGCTGGGGCTAGAGCGGGCTGTCGCTATCGCTGCCGGCGTCTACCACGGCCGCTTGGCACGGGCGCATCCGGGGCTCACCATCACGTGGTAGCCGCTCTGTTCATCGTGGGCATCGACGTCGGCAGCGAGGTAGGAACGCGGTGACTTCACGCGTGCAGCCGGTGTCGGGCGTGAGCATCGGGCACTGGACCGACGCCGAGGCGCGTACCGGTTGCACGGTGCTCCTCTTCAACCGTTCCGTCCTCGCGGCTGCCGAGGTGCGAGGCGGTGCGCCCGGGACGCGGGAGCTAGACGCGCTCGGCTACGGTCGCATCGGTCGACGAGCGGACGCAATCTTGTTCACCGGTGGCAGTGCCTTCGGTCTGGCCGCGGCAGACGGGGTGATGCGTTTTCTGCGTGAGCGAGATCGTGGGTTCCCGACTGCTGCCGGCCCAGTCCCGATCGTCCCCTCGGCCGTCATCTACGACCTCGCCAACGGCAGACCGGTCGCGCCGGACGCTTCGGCCGGGTACGCGGCATGTCGTGCCGCAACTCCGCTCTCAGAGGCGCGTTTCGGCCGGGTTGGCGCCGGAACTGGCGCCCGGTTCGGCTCCGTCAACGGTGCTGCTTCAATCCAGGACGGTGGCATCGGGGCCGGACAGCAGCGGAATGGTCCAGGCACCGTCACGGCTGTCGTGGTTCTGAACGCCTTTGGCATCGTACGGGACGAAACGGCCAATATGAGCACGGACCCTCGGCGCGCTTTTGTGCCGGGCGCTCGACCCACGAGCCAATTCTCCGTGTTGCAACGTGACAATACGACCCTCGTTGCGGTGGTCGTCGACGCTCCGTGCGGTCACC
>DASQTR010000101.1:0-11848 GCA_035641795.1 Ilumatobacter sp. | reverse complement strand
GGACCCGAACACCGTGGGCGCAATGAAGAAGCCGTCACCCAGATCGCCGTCGAGGCGATCACCGCCGGTCAACAACTCGCCGACGCCACTCGCGCGGGCGCGGGCGATCACCCCGAGGATCCGGTCGCAGTTGGCGGCGTCGATCACCGGACCCATCTGCACGCCCTCGTCGAACGGCCGCCCGACGCGAATGGACGCGGCCATCGTCGTCACCTTCTCGGCGACCTCCTCGTACACAGCCTGGTGGGCGAGCAGACGGGTCGGCAGCACGCAGCCCTGGCCGGCGATGTTCGCCAGTGACGCCTGCACCGCGGTCATCGCCGCGGCGTCGAGGTCGGCATCGGGAAACACGAGATCGGCGGACTTGCCGCCCAGCTCGAGCACGACCGGGGTCAGCGCCTCCGCTGCGGCGGCCATGATGCGACGCGCCGTCGCGCCGCCGCCGGTGAAGCTGATCTTGCCGACGCGCCGGTCGGACACGAGCGTCGCCCCCGCCTGTGGGCCGCCGGGGACGACGTTGAGCACGCCTGGCGGGATACCGGCCTCGAGGCAGAGCTCGGCGAATCGGAGAGGGCCGAGCGCGGCCAGGTCGGCCGGTTTGAGGACCACGGTGTTCCCTGCGGCAAGTGCCGGCGCCACCTTCATCGCCGCCGACACGATGCCGCCGTTCCACGGCGTCAGCACGGCGATGACGCCGTACGGCTCTGGCACGGTGTAGCTCATCGACGGTGCCGAGTACGGAGCGGCCGTGGAGCCCTCGATCTTGTCGACCCATCCGGCGTAGTAGCGCGTCCACTCCGCCGCCAGCGACGAGCCGCGCTTGCGCTTCAGGGGAGCGCCGGTCTCGAGCGAGCGCAGGACGGCGAGCTCGGATTCGTGGGCGTCGATCAGCCGGGCCAGCTCGAGCAGCACGTCGCGCCGGCGCTGGGCCGGCCAGCTGCTCCATCCGGGAAACGCCGCCGACGACGACGCGATCGCTTGATCGATGTCGGCCGGCCCACCGATCGCAATCGACGCCAGTGGTCGTCCGGTGGAGGGGTCGAGCTGCTCGCGTCGTTCACCTGAGGCGGAGGGCACCCAGTGACCGTCGATGAGGAGGTCGCCTGCCGGAACGGGAAGCGGGGAGTCGAGTCCACTGCCGTCGGGCGCCGGCATCGTGTGCGCAGTCGTGTGCGCGGTCCTCTGCGTCATGGTGTCGCCCTCCTCATATCGGCCGGAAGGGTCCCGGGGCACATTGAGGATACTGAATCCCGCGCGGCGCGACCGAGTCGCCTTCCGACGATGCCGGGCGTCCATGATCCGGCGTCCATAATCCGGTGGTGGTCGAGCCGTTGCCCGCAGACGCCCCTGGCCTCCGCCAGATCCCCGATCCGCGAGGCATCGATCGTGCGGCCACGCTGCCCGCCGCGTGGTACGCCGACAGCACGTACCACCGCCACGAGCTGCAGCGCGTCTTCCGATCCGACTGGGTGTGCGCGGCCCTGGCCGACGAGTTGCCGCCTCCTAGGGGGTGGTCGGCGATCTCGGTCGCCGGACTGCCGGTGCTGCTCGTGCGCGACGCCGAGGGTGACCTGCGCGCCTTTCTCAACGTGTGCCGGCACCGGGCGTCGCCCTTGTGCGAGCCCGGCACCGGCGGTGCCGGCGCCGTGATCCGCTGCCCGTACCACGCCTGGGTGTACCGCCTCGACGGGTCGCTGGCCAAGGCGAGTGGCGTCGGCACACCGGCCGGCTTCGATGTCGCTCAATTCGGCCTGAAGCCGGTCGCAATCGCGCGCTGGCGGCGCACCGTCTGGATCAACGTCGCCGATCCGGCCGCGACGTTCGACCCGGGTCCGCTCGGGGCGGCGATCGACCAGTTCCCTATCGAGTCGTTCGAGTTGGTTCTGGCCGAGACGCACCTTCGTCCGTTCAACTGGAAAGTGCTGCTCGAGAACTACTCCGAGAACTATCACACCCCGTTCGTGCACCCCCAGATCGACACGTCGGCAAGGGAGGACTACCCGATGGTGAGCGAGGGCCGCGTGCTCTACGCCTGGGACCGGCCGCTGCGGCCGTCGAGCGAACCCTCCGATCGCATTCGTGCGACGCTGCTGCCCGGCGAGCCCGGTTGGGAATTGCTCGCAGCGTCGTCGACCGAGCGGCCGTACGACATCGGCAGCTACCTGACGATCTGGCCGAACGTGATGATCAACGTCTTTCCCGACGCGGCGCTCGTGATGTGGGTCGACCCCGCCGACGCGACGACCACGCGCGTCGAGCGCAGGTTGCTGCTCGCTACCGGCCGGTCGCACACGGAGGCACAGGCGATCGTCGAGTCGCACCGGCTGGTGCACGAGCAGGACGTCGACGTCTGTGTGCGGGTGCAACGCTCCCACACCGCAGGGGTGGACGCCGACGGCGTGCTCTCCACGACCGACGAACGTGGGGTCTTCTTCGTGCACGAGCACCTTCGCCGAGCGCTCGCTGCCGAATCGATCGACTCGCAACGGCCCGATCCGCGCTAGACACTGCGCCTGTGACTCGGCACGCGGCCGCAGCGGATGGGGGCGGGCGGATCGAGGTCCGATCGCTCGGCAAGTACTACGGGCGGCATCAGGTGCTGCGCGGCATCGACCTCACCATCGAGTCTGGCGAGTTCTTCTCGTTGCTCGGACCCTCGGGCTGCGGCAAGACGACGACGTTGCGGATGATCGGCGGTTTCGAGCCGATCGAGATCGGATCGATCCACATCGACGGTGTCGACATGGCGGGCGTGGCGCCGGAACGGCGTCCGGTCAACACCGTCTTCCAGAACTACGCGCTGTTCCCTCACCAGAACGTGGAGCAGAACGTCGGCTTCGGGCTGCGCTTCCAGGACTGCAGCAAGCAGGAGCGCTCGCGCCGGGTCGGCGAGGTGCTCGAGCTGGTTCGGCTCACAGGACTCGCCGGGCGTCGGCCGCACCAGCTCTCGGGCGGTCAACAGCAGCGCGTGGCGTTGGCGCGGGCGCTCGTGCTGCGTCCCAAGGTGCTGCTGCTCGACGAGCCGCTCGGCGCGCTCGATGCCAAGCTTCGCCGCGCCCTCCAGTTCGAGCTCAAGGAGCTCCACCGCGAGGTCGGGATCACGTTCGTCTACGTCACCCACGACCAGGAGGAAGCACTCACGATGAGCGATCGCCTGGCGGTGATGAACGCGGGCGAGATCGAGCAGATCGGTGCCCCGCGGGAGGTCTACGACTCGCCGCAGTCGATCTACGTGGCCGACTTCCTCGGCCTCGCAAACCTGATGCCGGCGCGGGTGCCCGTCGCGGGGACCGTCGAGATCGAGGGTCGCGGCATGGCGGCGCCGACGGGTGCCGTCGTCGGTGAGTGCACAGTGGTTGCCCGGCCCGAGCGGTTGCGCGTCGTCGCCGCCGGCGACGGGCTGCTCTCGGGGTCGGTCACCGACGTCGTGTTCGTCGGGTCGATGACGCACATTCGGGTGGCTGTCGCCGAACGTGAACTGCAGATCGTGGTGGCCAACGACGGCGACACGCGCGTGCCCGTGCCCGGATCGACGGTGGGGATTGAGATCCCTCCGGACGCGGTACGGCTCCTACCGTGCTGACCACCGGCCCTCGGCCATGTGACACTCGTCGTGCATATTCTCGGACGCCACGGCGAGAGCTATCTTGACCGCCATCATCGGGGCTGGGTTCGACGTCACGTTCCACGGTGTCCGTGGCTCAACGCCGTGCGACGGCGAGGAGGTCGCGCGCTACGGCGGCAACACCTCGTGCGTGTCGGTCGACATCCCCGGGCACGATCCGCTGCTGTTCGACCTCGGCACCGGTCTTCGCTACTACGGCATCGGATACCGGTCTTCGGAGCCGTTCCGAGGCGCGTGCCTGCTCACGCATCTGCACTGGGACCATATCCAGGGCCTGCCGTTCTTCACGCCGCTGCTGCGCGAAGGCGCAAGCCTCGACATCTACGGGCCTATGCAGGCCGACGGTCGTCCCCTGGGCGACGTGTTCGGCGCCTGCCTGTGCCCGCCGACGTTTCCCATCTCGCTCGAGGCGTTCCCGGGCAGTGTCGACTTCCGTGCGGTCGGCGACGACACCTTCCGGATCGGCGACGACGTCGAGGTCATGTCGCGCCTCATCCCGCACGTCGGAGACACGTGCGGTTACCGGGTGACGTGGAACGGGACCACGGTCGCATACCTGAGTGACCACCAGCAGCCCGGCATCGACGTGTTCGAGATGTCCGATGGTGCGCGCCAGCTGTGCGAAGGTGCCGACCTGCTGATCCACGACGCTCAGTACACGCCCGAAGAGTTTCGCATGAAGTCGACGTGGGGGCATTGCACGGTTCAGTACGCCGTGTGGCTCGCCGCAGAGTGCGGTGTGAAGACGCTCGCCCTGTTCCACCACGACCCCACCCACGGCGACGACATGATCGACCACTTCGTCGACAAGGCCAACGCCCGCTGCGGAGGCTCGGGGCTCGAGGTGTTCGGCGCGCGCGAGGGGCTCACCGTCCACGTCGGCGACTGACGACCGAGGCATGGAGGTCGTCTCCTTCGTCGCATCGGTCTTGCTTGGCATCGCCTTCGTCGTCGCCGGCGCATCGAAGCTGGCCGCGCGCGACGTGTGGCCGACGCAGGCGATCGGGCTCGGCACGCCGTTCATGCTCGTTCCGTACGTGCCGTGGTTCGAGCTGGCGGTCGGCGCGGCGCTGATCGTGCAGGTCGCCAAGCCGATCCCTCAGTTCGTGGCGATCATCGTGCTGCTGCTCTTCTCGGCGCTGATCGCAAAGCGGTTGTCGGAGGGCAGGCGCCCTCCGTGCGCGTGCTTCGGGGCGTGGTCGGCGAAGCCGATCGGTCCCGAGCACCTGGCGCGCAACGCCGTGCTCGTTCTGCTCGGGGTGCTGGCGCTCTAGAGCGTGCGCACGAGGAACGAGAGGACGCGGGCCTCGTCGCGCCACGCGTCGTAGCGCCCGCTCGGGCCGGCGTGGCCGGCGCCCATCTCGGTGCGCAACAGCAGCGGCGGCTCCGAGCTGGTGCGCACGTCGCGAAGCTTGGCGGTCCACTTCGCGGGCTCGTGATAGCTCACCCGCGGGTCGTTGAGACCAGCCGTGATGTACAGCGCGGGGTAGTCGACCGCGTGCGTGTTGTCGTACGGCGAATAGCTGACCATGTACGACGCGAACGGCTCGGCGCGTGGGTCGCCCCATTCCTCCCACTCGGTCACCGTGAGCGGAAGCGACGGGTCGCTCATCGTCGTCACGACGTCAACGAACGGAACCTCGGCGACCGCCGCCTTGAACTGCCGCGGCTCCATCGTGACGCAGGCGCCGACGAGCAGCCCGCCGGCGCTGCCGCCACGGATCGCGACCCGCTCGCGGTCGGCGACGCCGATCGCCACGAGATGGGCACAGGCGGCGAGCGTGTCGGTGAACGTATTGCGCTTGGCGAGCAGCTTCCCGTCCAGATACCACGCCCGCCCGAGCTCGCCGCCGCCACGGGGGTGGACCAACGCCCATGTGCCGCCCCGGTCGAGCCACGACAGGCGCGCAACCGAGAACCACGGCGGCATCGAGGCCTCGTACGACCCATAGCCGTACACGCAGCACGGCGCGCTGCCGTCGATGGGCGTGTCGACGTGACGGACGACGTCGATCGGCACCTGCTTGCCGTCGGGTGCGGTTGCCCACATGCGCTCGGCGACGTAGCGGTCGAGATCGACGTTCGGTGTCGGGGTCTGCTTGACGACGTCGATGTCGCCGGTCGTGACATCGACGTCGAGCACGCGAGCGGGCGTCGTGAGCGACTGATGGGTCAGTCGCAGGACTGATGTGTCCCATTGCTCGTTCGGCCCGAAGTCGATGTTGTGCGGTTCCGGGTCAACCGCCAACACCGTCTCGTGGGCGTCGCGCCCGATCACCCGGATCCGGGGTTGGGCCGCCTGCCATTCGTGCAGCGCGAGGAAGTCGGCGAACGGCTCGACCGACGTGATCCGCCTGCCCGGCTCGTGGGCGATCAGCTCGCTCCACTCCGCAGGCTCGGCGATCGTCGCCTCCACCACGCGAAAGTCCTCGGCGTCGTCGTTGGTGAGGATCACCAGGCGGTCGCCCCAGTCGTCGACGTCGTACTCGATGCCATCGCGCCGGGCGCGCACGAGGAACGGCATCGCCGCCGGGTCGGCGGTGGGCAGCAGCCAGTTCTCCGAGGTCTCGTTGCTCCGCGAGCGGATCACGATCCAAGACCTGCTCCGTGTCGTGCCGATGTGGACGTAGAAGCGGGCGTCGTCGTCGCGAAACACCTCGACGTCGTCCTCTGGCCCAGTGCCGAGCCGGTGGCGCATCACGCGGTGGGGGCGCTCCTGGGCGTCGGCGACCACGTAATAGACGTGGGTGCCGTCGGCGCTCCATGCCACGCCCGCCCACGCCGTGGTATCGGGCACCTCGTCGGGCAGCTCGGTCTGCTGGTCGAGGTCGCGGACGCGAAGCGTGTAGTGCTCGTGACCCTCGACGTCGGCCGACCAGGCGAGCAGCCGATGGTCGGGACTGACCTCGAAGGCGCCGACATCGAAGAAGTCGTGGCCACGTGCTTCGGCGTTCTCGTCGAGCAGCGGCTCGTCCACCGCCGCCGCCGCGGAGCGCCCCCGGCAGTGGATGGGATACGACAGGCCTTCCTCTGTGCGGCTGACGTACCACCAGTCGTCGACCGGAATGGGAGCGGAGATGTCCGTCTCCTGGACACGCGACTTGATCTGCTCGAACAGCTCGTCGACGAGGTCCTTGCGCTCGTCGAACCAGGCGTTGGCATAGTCGTTCTCGGCCGCGAGGTACGCAAGGGTGTCGGGGTCGTCGCGATCGCGGAGCCAGTGGAACGGATCCGCGACGTCGCCCGTGGGACGGTGATGGACGTGGGCGACGTGCTTGGCGCGAGGTTCGATATTGGCGCGACGTTCGAAATTGGCGCGAGGTTCGATATTGGCGCGAGGTTCGATATTGGCGCGGGGTTCGATCACTTGCCCAGGGTACGGGTCACCGCGTCGCGATATCGTGCCTCGCACCATGCGCGTGTGGATCGACCAGGACTTGTGCACCGGCGACGGTCTGTGCGTCGACCACTGCCACGACGTGTTCGTGCAGCTCGAGGACGGCATCGCATATGTCGCAGAGGGCGGATACGTGCTGAACGACCCCGGCAGCTCGGGGAGTTTGGCCTGGGTCCCGCCTCGCCACGTTCGCTCGGTGGTGCAAGCAGCCGAGGTCTGCCCGGGCGAGTGCATCTTCATCGAGCTCGACCTACCGGCGGTCAAGCCCGTCCGGAGCGACGAAGCCGCAGCCTGAGCCGGCTTTCCCCGGCCTGGCCGGGTCTGTGGGTTCGGGTTGATCGGGGAGAGGGGATTGTTACTATGGCCGTAGTGGAAATCCCCCGTCCCACATCTCCCCCTCACAACCGTTGGAGCTGAGCATGGTTGCCTTCGATCTCGACCTCTCCAAGTACGACCTCGGATGGAGCGACGAGGTGGAGTACGCGTTCACACCCGAGAAGGGCATCAGCTCAGGCGTGGTCGAGCAGATCTCCTGGTGGAAGGGCGAGCCGCGGTGGATGACGCAGATGCGTCAGCGCGCCTACAAGTTGTTCGAGCGCAAGCCGATGGCCGAGTGGTTCGCCGTCAACATGCCCGACATCGACTTCCAGGACATCTACTACTACCTCCGCCCCAAGGGCGAGCAGGTCGACGAGTGGGATCAGCTCCCCGAAGAGATGATGAAGACCTACGAGAAGTTGGGCATCCCGGAAGCCGAGCGTCAGTACCTCGCGGGCGTCACCGCACAGTATGAATCCGAAGTGGTGTACCACAAGAACCGCGAGGATCTCGAGAAGCAGGGCATCCTCTTCTGCGATATGGATACCGCGCTCCGGGAGTACCCGACGCTGGTCAAGCAGTACTTCGGCACCGTCATCCCGCCTGGTGACAACAAGTTCGCGGCGCTGAACTCGGCAGTTTGGTCGGGCGGATCGTTCATCTACATTCCGCCCGGCGTGAACTGCGAGATGCCGCTGCAGGCGTACTTCCGCATCAACGCCGAGAACGCCGGTCAGTTCGAGCGCACGTTGATCATCGCCGACGAAGGCGCCCAGGTGCACTACATCGAGGGCTGCTCGGCGCCGGTGTACAGCAGTGACTCACTGCACTCGGCCGTCGTGGAGATCGTCGTCAAGCCGCGGGCACGCGTGACCTACACCACGATTCAGAACTGGTCGCCGAACGTCTACAACCTCGTGACCAAGCGCGCGAGAGTCGAGGCGAAAGGCCACATGGAGTGGATCGACGGCAACATCGGATCCAAGCTGACGATGAAGTACCCGTCTGTGTATCTGGTCGGTGAAGGGGCGACCGGCGAGGTGCTTTCTGTTGCGTATGCCGGGCATGGGCAGCATCAGGACGCTGGCGCGAAGATGGTGCACGCGGCGCCGAACACGAGCTCCAAGATCGTGTCCAAGTCGATCAGCAAGGACGGCGGCAAGACGACCTACCGCGGCCTCGTCCGCGTCGACGAGGGCGCCCACGGCTGCAAGAGCCATGTGCAGTGCGACGCGCTGATCCTGGACGAGGACTCGGTTTCCAAGACGCTGCCCTACATGGAGGTCGGCGAGCGCGACGCCCAGATCGGCCACGAGGCGACCGTCTCCAAGATCGCCGACGAGCAGATCTTCTACCTCATGAGCCGCGGACTCTCCGAGGAGCAGGCGATCGGCATGGTCGTCAACGGCTTCATCGAGCCGATCACACGCACGTTGCCCATGGAGTACGCCGTCGAGTGGAGTCGCCTCATCGAGCTGCAGATGGAGGGCTCGGTCGGCTGACGGCCGGCGCCAGCACGCCGGTCATCCAGTCGGCGAGTCGCGCCTCGATCGGAATCTCGTCAGGGCGCTCGAACTGCAGCACCGACGCCATCGTGATGCCGACCCCCAGGCCGTGGAACACGTCGAGTCGGCTCTGCGCCTCCGGCGCGCTGAGGTACGCCTCGACCGTGGCGCGTAGCGCCTCGCGGTCCTCCACCGAGACCAACGCGTAGACGGGCGCCCCCCGCTCGGCCACCGCCCTGGCGACGCGTTCGCCGTGACGTGCCGATAGGACGGCGACTGCGCGCACCCGATCGTCACCTGCCACGGCGTCCAGGGCGTCAGCGGCGGTGTCCTGCTCGACGAGCAGCCCGAGCCGTGCCGCGTCCACACCATTCGCCTGCGCGACCACGTCGATTGCAGCGGCGACGTCGAGCGACACGCGACGGCGCTGGGCAGGCCCCATGTCCGAGTACCGGACGCCGTTCGCGCTCGCACCGCGGCCACGGATGTCGATCTGGAGCGTCGTGCACCCTCGTTCCGTGAGTGCCATCGCCACCTGCGTCCACGCGTCGCGCTCGTGGCGCGAACCCGGCACCGCCAACACCGCCGGAGTGGGCTTCGCGTGAGCAGGAATCGGGCGCCGCAGGATGCCGTTGATCCGCCACCCGTCCCCGGATTCGAACGTATGGAACATCGCTGCCTCGGTCATGTCAGCGCCTCCGAGAGCCACGCCACGATGCGCGGCTCCAACGCCGGATCCTGGTCGAACAGCTGGTACCCGATCGCGGACCCGGGGTACTCGACCATCACCGTCGCACCGCGCGGTGCGCGGCGGTGCAACTCGCGCATCGCTTCGGTAGTGATCGTCTGCCCTGTCGCTGTGACGTACATGACCGCCACCTCGCCGCTGAGGAGCAGCGCCGTCTCCTCGGGCTCGTGCGGCCGATACCCGGTGAGCAGTCCGAGGGCGCGCACGCGCCGGTCACGCCACGCGGCGCGCACTGCATACTCGGCACCGTGGACACAGCCGACCGCCGCCAGCCGAGTTGAGTCGACGCGAGGATCGGCTGCCAGGTTGTCGAGCGCCGCCGCCGCGTCGCGCCATGCGGCGAACCGAGTTTCGGCGTCGAGTTCGAAGTAGCTGCCGAGGTTCGTGCTTTCCCCACGCCCGCGCCAGTCGATGTTCAGAACCGCCAGCCCGGCGTCGGTCAACAGGTGTTCGAGACGCGCGTACACGGCACGATCGCTACGTCCTGTGTGTAGCAGCACGACGCCCGGCACGGGATCGGAGCGGCTCGGCACCCGGCGCGTCCCATGGATCTCCCATCCGTCGGTCGTCGAAAAGTGGACCTCGGCAACCTCTACGTCATCGGTCAGACGCCCGGCGATCCAGGTGACGACGCCCTCGGTCCCTTGCGAGTCTTCGACAAGGAGGTCGGACGCCGCGTGTGGCGACGCGAGGTAGGCGTCGACAGCGCGCCCTAGACGTGGTCGCTCGTTCGTGCGTGCGACGGCCAGCAGCGGGAGCTCCGGCCATTCGGCGATCAGCTCGACGTGCTCCGCGCCGAGATCGCCATGGAGCGACACGAACCCGCGGACGGCCCCGTGCGCGGCCGCCGCTTCGAGCGCAGTGCGCGCCGCCGACTCGACGCCGACCACGACACAACCGCCGTCGCTCCGAACGGCGGCGTCGATCGCGAGCGCTGCGTCGAGCGGTTCGATCTGTGTGATTCCGACACCAGTGCGCTCCGCCTCTTCGCGCATCGGTGCCAGCAGCGGTGGGTCGCCGGCGGCGACGACGATCACCTTCATCGACCTCACCTCCCCGATCAGGATACTCTTTTCGCCGTGACGCAGGCCAAGGACAAGGTGGCGCGCCCCGCGCGCGGACGCAAGCTGGGCGAGCTGCTTGCCGAGCGGGTGGAGGAGGAGATCATCGCCAGCGGGTGGCCGGTCGGAAAGGTGCTCGGATCAGAGGCGGAACTGATCGAGCGCTACGGCGTCAGCCGTGCGGTGTTTCGTGAGGCGATGCGGATCGTCGACCATCACGGCGTCGCCGAGATGCGGCGCGGTCCCGGTGGCGGGCTGGTCGTCGTGGCGCCCAAGGCCGACGCCGCGGTGCGCACGCTCTCGCTCAACCTCGAGTACCTCGACCTCACGCCGAAGCAGATCAACGAAGCCCGGCTGGCGATCGAGCTCACGTGTGTGCGTACGGCGACGGCCAACCTCGACGAGCGCGGCCGCCGACGGATCCGGGTCTTCCTGGACGATGAGATCGACACGATCCTGCACGGACGCGACTCCGGCCGCGCCAGCGACGACTTTCCGACGAACGACTTCCATCTGCTCGTCGCCGAGCTCACCGACAACCCGGCGATGCGCTTGTTCGTCGACATCCTGAGCCGCGTCACGAGCCGCCACAGCGACCGCGCCGACTCCCTCGAGGAGACCGCGCAGGACGTCCACCGTGTCCACAGCCGCATCGCCGAGGCAATGCTGGCCGGCGACGTCGAGGCCGCGGAGCGGCGCATGAAGCGTCATCTCGACTCGGTCGTGCACTACCTGCACCCCTGACAGTGCGCCGCCGAGCCGTTCGGCGGATTGGTGCCACGCCCGAGATCAGTATACTCTTCACCGGCGCGAGCAGGAGGCGCGGGGATGCGGCAAGGCCTGGAATTCATCGACACGGACCAGCACGTCGGTCCCAACATGGAGACCCTCCACAAGTACGCCGGTCCCCGGCTGCTCGAACGGTGGGACGAGCTGGTGCCGTACTTCGTGGCGGTCACCGAAGGTCACCACCTCAGCATCGATCCGATCCCGTACAAGCGCGATCTCAACGCCGGCACCGACGAAGGCCAGACCAAGGCAGCCGGTGCGGGCGGAACGATCCCACTTCGCAAGGCGGTCAAGCTCAACTTCGAGGTCAAGCCGGCGCCGGAGGTGAACAATGAGAACTGGAAGGGGCGGCTCGAGGACATGGATCGCGAAGGCGTCGACGTCGCGCTCATCTTCCCGGCGACG
>DASQTR010000100.1:0-4297 GCA_035641795.1 Ilumatobacter sp. | reverse complement strand
GCGTCGATAGGTGCGAACGCGACGATCCTGTGCGGACACGAGATTGGACGCTACGCGTTCATCGGTGCCGGGGCCGTGGTCACCCGCGACGTGCCGGACTACGCACTGGTGCTCGGGAATCCGGCACGACTTGCGGGATGGGTCTGTGCTTGCGGGGTGACACTGTCGAAAACCACTGCACCGCCATCATCCGGGAGCTGCACGTCGTGCGGCGCGGCATATCGCGCGGAGAACGGCAGGCTCGTCCCCGCCGAGCGCACGGGCGATGACGGGCCGCCGCGGCGGAGGGCATCCTGAGGCCGCTCGTAATCCTCGGGGCGAGCGGCACCTGCCTCGACATTCTCGATACGGTCCTCGAGCTGGAAGACGCGGGCGTGGGCCCGCGATACCACTGCATCGGTTTCCTTGACGACGACCCCGAAAAGCAGGGCCTGGAGTTCATGGGCCGTAAGGTGCTCGGCCCGTTGACGTCAGCCGCAGACTACGGCGACGCATGGTTCGTCAGCGGTATCGGGAGTCCGGGCGACTACTGGAAGAAGCCAGAGATCATCGCCCGGGCAGGCGTTCCCGATGGCCGATGGGCGACGCTCGTGCATCCGACCGCGTCGGTGTCGAGGACGGCGACTGTCCAAGCGGGCTCGGTGCTCCTCCAACACGTGACGGTCGGAACCAATGTCCAGATAGGGCACCACGTCGTCGTCCTTCCGAACACCGTGGTGAGCCACGACGCGAGAATCGGCGATTTCACCTGCATCGCCGGCGCCGCCTGCATCTCTGGCGGAGTCACGATAGGAGATTCGTGCTACGTGGGAGCCAATGCTAGCGTACGGGAACGGGTGCGCATCGGGCGGCATGCCTTGATCGGTATGGGGAGCGCCGTCCTGCACGACGTACCCGCGCGAACGGTCGTCGTCGGGTCGCCGGCACGAGCGATTCGACGGTCGTATTGAGCCGGGCGCGTCTAAGGCACGCGGGAAAGCGGTGACCGGGCAGCCGGTCGACGGAGGGGCGAGCGTGATTCACGACAAGACCATCTTCATAACTGGAGGAGCGGGGTTCATCGGTTCGACAATCATCGGCCGACTCGTCGAGCACAACCGGATCGTCGTTTTTGACAACCTCAGACGTAACGCCCTCGACCGCAAACCCTATCGCCATCACCGTAATGTGACGCTCGTCGAAGGCGACGTCCTCGACGCCACGGCCCTTGAGCAGGCCATCGGTGGCGCCGACTATGTCGTCCACTGTGCGGCGATCGCGGGCATCGACACGGTAATCAAGAGCCCGGTCACGACGATGCAGGTGAACATGGTCGGGTCCGCCAACGTCTTGGAAGCTGCAAACCGTCTCGACGCGTGCCGGCGCGTCCTGTGCTTCTCGACGAGCGAGGTCTTCGGATCGTACGGGTTCCGGTCGAAAGAGACGGATCGCACCGTTATCGGAGTCGTCGGCGAAGCACGATGGACGTACGCGGTGTCGAAGCTGGCCGAAGAGCATCTGGCTGCGGCCTATTGGAAGGAGCGACAGCTTCCCACCACCGTCGTCCGTCCGTTCAACATCTACGGCCCAGGGCAGGTCGGCGAGGGGGCGCTCCGTACTTTCATCATGAAGGCCGTGCGAGACGAGCCAATCGAAATCCACGGAGACGGCACGCAGATCCGTGCGTGGTGCTACGTCGACGACATGGTCGACGGCGTGATGCTCGCGCTCGAGCACCCCAGCGCCATCGGCGAGTCGTTCAACATCGGGAACGCACGAGCCATAACGACAATCTACGGGCTGGCGAGCGCCGTTGTGCGCGTCCTTGGTTCGAAGTCGCCGATCGTCTTCGTCCGGAAGGACTACGCCGACATCGAGCTCCGGGTTCCGTCCGTTGACAAGGCCAGGGAGCTTCTGGGCTTCGAAGCGAAGGTCGATCTCGACCAGGGGATTGCGCGGACGGCCGAGCACTACAGGCGGGTGCTCGCGTGATCAGGTTGACGGTTCCGTCCATCGAGGACGACGACCTCGATGCGGTGCGCCGCGTGCTCGCAACTGGGTTTCTCGTGCAGGGGCCCAACGTGGCCGCGTTCGAGGAGGCGTTGCGCACCCGAACGGGTACGGCGCACGCCGTGGCGGTCTCGAGCGGCACCTCGGCGCTGCACCTGGCCCTGCTCGCGCTCGGCGTGGTACCCGGCGATCTCGTGCTCGTGACCTCGTATTCCTGGCCCGCCACGGCCAATGTGATCGAGCTGTGCGGCGCGACACCGGCCTTCGTCGATATCGAGCGCGGCACGTGCAACATCGACGTGGAGCGCCTGCAGCAACGAGCGGCCGCCTTGATGGCACAGGTCGCGACCAGGCACCGCCTGAAGGCCATTCTGCCGGTTCATGCGTTCGGCCACATGGCTGACATGGCGGCGGTCATGGAGCTCGCCGGCCGCTTCGAGTTGCCGGTGCTCGAGGACGCAGCCTGTGCGCTTGGCTCCACCCAGCACGGTCGTCCCGCGGGAGCATGGGGGCGCGTCGGCGCGTTCAGCCTTCATCCACGCAAGGCGATCACCACCGGTGAGGGTGGCGTCGTCGCCACTAATGACGATTCGGTCGCCTGGAAGGTGCGAACCCTCCGAAACCACGGCCTCGACGCAGCGAAGGGCGTCCCTGACTTCGTGATGCCCGGGTTCAATTACCGGATGACCGACTTCCAGGCGGCGCTCGGCGTGGCGCAGTGCGCGAAGCTCTCGAGGGTGATCGAGCGTCGCCGCACGCTGGCCGCCAACTACAGCCGCCTGCTTCGTGGGTCCAACATCACGCCGCTCGACGTCGCCGACGGCCACGAGCCGGTGTTCCAGTCCTATGTCTGCCTGCTGCCCCGCGACGCGGCGTCACGCCGCGCGTGCCTGATCTCCTCACTCAGGGAGAGCGGTATCGAGACGACAAAGGGAACCTGGCACATTCCGATGACGACCTATTACAGCACCCGGTACGGGTTCAAGCCGGGTGATTTCCCTGTCACCGACGACGTCGATGGACGAGCTCTCGCGCTGCCCATGTACGAGAGGCTGACGGAATCCGAGCAGGACTACGTGGTACGCACGCTTCGCGAACTCGTCGAATGACCAACGCTGATGCCCCCTCCGTGAGCGTCGTCATCCCTTCCTTCAACGAAGTGGGCAACGTTCAGCGCGTAGCCCTCGACGCGTTGAAGGTGCTCGTGGCCAGGGGACTCGCGTCTTACGAGATCGTCCTCGTCGACGACGGCTCGTCGGACGGCACAGGCGCGGCGATGGACTCGCTCGCTGCACGGCACGACGCAGTGCGCGTCGCACGGCACGAACGGAACCGCGGGCTTGGCGCGGCCTTGCGGACCGGCTTCGCTCACTGCCGCGGCTCCCTCGTCACGTGGATCCCTGGCGACGGGCAGTTCGACCTCGCGGACGTTCTGACCGGGCTCGACCACTTTCCTCAGCGGGACGTCGTCGTGGTCTTGAGAAAGGGCCCGAAGCACCCCTTGCGTGGGCTGATTACGCTGTGCTTCCACGGCCTCATCCGGCTGCTGTACCGGTTCGACGCCACCGATATGTGCGGCATCTTCATCGTGAAGCGGGCCGTTCTGGAACAGGCGCGTGCCACGTCGGACGACGTCTTCTTCAACCTAGAAGTGCCGATCGCCTGCGTGAGGCAGGGCCGATCAATCGGTCAAATCGTAGTGCCGCTCAAGCCGCGCTTGAGCGGCAAGTCCAAGGTCGACAACCTGCGCACGTTCCTCGCGAACTTGGAGGAGATGCTGAGGTTCCGTTTCCGCCGCCAGTGACCCAGCGCTGTCCCTCCGGCTGTTGAGATTCAGCGGCGAGTGGGTTTTAGGGCTAGGCGATCACGGTCACACGTCCGACAGTCGCCATGCGCGCGCATTCGGTTCAACGCGCCGTAAGCGGCGTGAAGTACAAGTTGCGCGTGTCGGCCCTCAGATACCGTCCCATGACGACATACGTATTTCTGGCGAAGTAGTCCAGGATTGCCTGTCGCACGGGGGGGTGGGCTTCGATGCAGACGAGATCGGGCCGATACCGCCGGATGTCGAACCCTGCCAGGGCTTTCGCCTCCGCGAGTTCGATGTCCATGCTGACGAAGTCCACCTTCTGGACGCCGGCGCGCGCAAGCAGGTCGTCGAGCGTAATCGTCGCGACCTCGCGCGCCGTCGAGCGCGCGCCGGCCACGTCCTGTTCGGATGAGGACAGGAGGTGATCTCCGCCCTGCACCCAGAACCGCGCCCGCCCGTCCGAGGTGTCCGAGACGAAGAAGCTGAAGAATCGCGTGC
>DASQTR010000099.1:0-7433 GCA_035641795.1 Ilumatobacter sp. | reverse complement strand
CCGCCTCGGTCTCGCAATTTTCGACTTGGCGGCGGCGGCGCAGAGTGTCGACCTGCACGAAGCAGTGCTCTCCCCCATGACCGAGCTCCGGAACCGAACCGGCGAGACGGTGCAGGTGGCGGTGTTGGACGGGCGTGAGGTCGTCTACGTCGAGCGCCTCGACAGCCCGAACACGTTGCGCCTGTTCCTCGAGGTCGGACGGCGCAACTCGGCCCATTCGACCGGTTGCGGCAAGGCGCTGCTGGCGTTCCTGCCGCCCGACCAGCTCGAGCGCACGCTGCGCAGCTGGAAGCTCACGGCGAAGACGCCGCATACCATCACCGACGGCGATGCGCTGCGCAAAAACCTCGCGGAGGCGCGACGGAGGGGCTACGCCGTGAACCGCCGCGAGTCGGAGGCAGGCGTCATCTCGGTCGCGGCGCCGATCCGCGAGGTCTCGGGCCGCTCGGTGGCGGCGATAAGCGTGGCCGGCCCCGCCGAGCGACTCGAGCCGCAAGAGCTGCGCGTCGCCCAGGCGACAGTCGAGGCAGCCGCACTCATCTCGCGCCGGCTGGGCTACCGCGGCTCGATCGGAGCCGCCTGAAATGCGCGTGCCCGTCGGCCCCGTCGCTGACGTGCCGGACGACCGATGCGTCTCGGTCGGCGACGGGCGGGCGGTCGTGGTCCGTGTCGGAAGTGAGCTGCGGGCGTTCGAGAACCGCTGCCTGCACCAGGACTCGCTGCTCGCCGACGGGCGGGTCCGCAACGGCGTACTGTCCTGCCCGCTGCACTTCTGGCGCTACCGCGTCGAAGACGGCTCGCTGATCGGGTCGAAACGGTCGCTACCGCGTTTCCCGATCGACATCGTGGACGGCGAAGCGTTCGTGCTGCTGCCCGACCCGCCAGCACCAGGCTCGCTCCGGCAGCAATTGGTCGAGAGAGCCCGCGCCTACGACCGCGAGGCGGCATGGCTCGCGGACACCGACCCGACGACGAATGGCTGATCCTCGTTCGCCCATGTTGGTAGGGAGACCGGTCGCTGACAGCGTGGACGAGTTGCTGGCCGGCGCACGTCGCGATGGTGCGTTCGTGCCCGACGACGCACGTTCCCCGGCTGGGTTCGAGCGTGTGGAGATCGACGGCGAGCGCTGCGTCGTCAAGTACGTCCATCCCGACTTCGACTTCACGATGCGGGTTTCCGGTGACGTCGGATGCCGGCCGCGGCGGGTGTGGGAGGCGGGGCTGATGGACCTCGCGCCCGACACCATCGATCACGCCATGCTCGGTGTGGCGCGGTGGGGTCGCAACGGCTGGGGGGCGGCGCTGCTCATGCGCGACGTCAGCGGTGCTCTCCCGGTGCTCGGCGACGAGCCGATCAGCGAGGACCTTCACGCCGCCTTTCTCGACGGGATCGCCGCGCTGGCGGCGCCGCTGTGGGACTTCCAGGGCGACATGGGGCTGCTGCCGCACCGCCTGCGATGGGCGTGGTTCGGACGCGAGCAGCTGGCCGGCGAAGAGCGGCTCGGCTTCCCCGAAGCGGTACCGCGGATCGCGACCGAGGGTTGGCGGCGATTCGCCGAGCGCGCGCCGGACGATGTGGTTGATGTGGTCGAAGCATTGCGCTACGACACGCGCCCGCTCTCCGAGGCAGTGCGCGAGACCCCGCAGACGTTCCTGCACGGCGACTGGAAGATCGGCAATCTCGGACGAGCAGCGGACGGGCGGGTCGTGCTGCTGGACTGGGCGTATCCCGGTGAGGGACCGGTCTGCCACGAGCTCGCCTGGTACCTGGCGCTGAATCGGGCACGGATCCCGCGTGGCCACACCAAGCAGTCGACGATCGAGGACTTCCGGGTCGCGCTCGAGCGCCGCGGCATGGCGACCGCCGGTTGGTGGGACCGTCAGCTGATGCTGTGCCTCGCCGGTGCGCTCGTCCAGTTCGGATGGGAGAAGGCGCTCGGCGATGACGAGGAGCTGAACTGGTGGGTGGAGGCCGCCCGCCCCGGCCTGAACGCGCTGTGACGTCAGGTCACGGGCAATGTCGCGATCCTGGAGAGGCAGTACGCGATCAGCACAGTGGCGAACATCAACAGCACGAGCCGCGCCATCTGCATCTTGAACGACGTCGTCACGCCGGCGAAGAACAGCGCCGCCGCCAGCAGCACCGTGAGCAACACGTAATCGTCGCCGTTCTCGCCTGCCTCCTTCGCTTCCACGTCCTTGGCTTCAGCCTCGGCCTGCGTCGCCTGGTAGTCAGCGAGCTGGCTGTCGAGGTACTCGCGATCCTCGAGCAACCGTGGCGGGGTCTCGCCGTCCTGGACCGCCTGCTGCCACCGGTCGACGACGGGCAGGAACTCGGCGCGGAACAGCGTCGACCGGAGGAAGTCCTGGAGCTGCGTATCGCCGTCGACGACCGCTTTGGCGTACTGGGCGACGAGGTTGGCGTCGTACACGATCGCCTGCGTCGCAAGCCCGAACTGGCGGTTGCCCTCCACGCGCAGGTCCGACCCGTCGCGGGAGATCTCGCCCTGCTCCTGGTTCCATCGGGATGCCTGATACCCACACCATGCCGTGCCGATCGTCGCGACGCCGAGCAGGAGCACCGCGATCATCTCCGACAATCGGTTGTTCGACTGCCGGCTGCGCTCAGGCCGTGCGGTGTTGCTCACGTCTCGTCGGTCGACTCGGCGACCGCCGGCTCAACGCTCGCCGGCGGCTCGGGGAACTCGGCGTTGGCCCACGTCATCATCGGCCGGCCTGGCGCCGGCAGCGCCCGCTCGGGCTGGGAGTGCACGAGATCGCGCCAGACGTCAACCTCGCGGTAGCGCAATGCGGCGTCGGAGAGCGTGGCCAGATAGGGCTCTAACTCGGCGTCGATCCTGGCCCGTTCCATCCGCACGGCGGACTCGGCCTGCTCGCGCTCGAGCTCCAGCCGCGCCCGCACCGTGGACTGGATCACGTCGCCGGTGCGACCGAGGTCGACGTCGCCGATCACGAACAACATGACGAGGATTGCGTCGTCTCGGAGCGCCGACTTGACCGACTCGCCGATTTGCTCTTCCAACCTGTTGCGGCGATCGCCGAACAGGTCGTCGAGACCGACGTCGGACTCGCCGAGCCGGTGGCGCAGGGCGCGGGCGCTCACGTCGCGAACCGCATTCCAGAAGCCCTCTGGACCGAACCGCTCGTGCACCGAACGGAGGCGCCCGGTGTCGATGCGGAACCGGACCGTGTAGCCGATCGTCGCCTGGCCACGATCGCCGAGCGTCACCCGCAGTGGCGGGCCGGTGCGATCGAGCCCATCCGACTCGGTGGTCGCGCCGCCGTCGGGCATCGCACGGAATGCGAGCTCGAGCGACGGATAGGTCGCGACCATCCGCTTGCGAAGCCGCGGCACCCAATGCAGACCGGGCGGCACGACCTTGTCGGTTGCCTGCCCGCTCTTCAGCAGCAACCCGACGTTGCCAGGTGGAATCGTGATCAGCGAATCAGAGAAGGCGATGAACGCGAGCAGGATCAGGAATGGCACCAACACGATCAAGAAGACGATCCAAGCGTTCATCACAGGCTCCCGTTCCAGACGTCGTTGGCCGAATGTAGTGGTGGTACGCGGCGGCGATTTAAAGCTGACAGCCAGCGACCGTGATGCACGTGTTGTTGCCCGATCAGGCGGCACCCGCCACTCGCGACCATGTTTGAGTCGTGGCATGGGCTACGACGACTCAGACAACCAGGCGGGCAACGACAACGCAGCCGAGCAGACTGCGGCATTCGTGCTCGGCGACAACCCCGGGTTGCTCGTCAACGTCGACGACGACGACAACGACGCCGGGCACGCGATCCTGCATTCCGATTCAGGGACCAAGGTCAGCTTCGTGGTGTTCAACGTCGGGACCGCGCCCGGCTCCTGCACCGTCGGCCTGCAGGTCGACGGCACGCTCGTCAAGGAGTGGACCTCGTCGGAGCTGCAGCCGAACAACGGCAGCGAGTCGACGGAGGTGCGGGGCCTCGGCCGCTATCCCAAGGGCGGGCACGAGTTCGTGGCGTACGTGAACCCGAGTGCGGGCCATCACGACTATCTGCAGAACAACGTCGACGTGCTCGATCCCTGATCAGACTGGTCGATCGGGATCGGGGCCACCCCCGAGTCCGTTGCGGCGCGCGAGCACGATCACCTCCGCGCGGTCACGCACGTGCAGCTTGGAGAAGATGCTCGACACGTGGTTGCGAACCGTCTTGGGTTCCAAGTAGAGCTCGCGCGCGATCGAGGTGTTGTCCATGCCGCGGGCGATCAGGTCCAGCACCTCGAACTCGCGGTCCGTCACCTGTGGAAGGGGGCGCCTCGACTGCTTCGGACGCACATCGTTCGGGGGAATCAGCTTGGGCAACATCGTTGGATCGATGGTCACGGCGCCGGCGGCAGCCGTTCGGATCGCGTTCTCGACCGTGTCAGCAGATGCCCCTTTCACGAGGTATCCGGCGGCGCCATCGCGTAACGCGGTCTCGACGGTCTCGAGCTCTTCCGACATCGTCAGCATGACGACCTTCACGCACGGGTGGTGGTCATGCAACCAACGATTGACATCGAGTCCATTGCCGTCGGGCAGCCGCACATCGAGAAGGACGACGAGCGGCGCGGTGTCGTCGATCAGGTCGGAGACCGCGCCGGCGCGTTCCGCCTCACCGACGAGCTCGATGCCGTTCATCTCGCCAATCGTCGCCGCCAGCCCCAATCGGAAGATCGGGTGGTCGTCGACGATTGCGACACGGATGGGTCCCAGCGTCATGGCAAGACCGCCGGCAGGGTGGCGTGAATGTGTGTTCCGTGCGGCACATTGACGCGGAAGTCCACCGTGCCCCCTAACTCCTCCACGCGCGCTCGAATCGAATGCAGGCCGATGCCCTGGTGGGCGTACCCGTTGAGGCCGATCCCGTCGTCGACGATGTCGATATCGATCGTGTTACCCGCCGTGATCGTCAACCAGCAGTGCGCCGCGCGCGCATGGCGCAGCACATTGGTCATGGACTCGGTCACGATCCGGTACGTCGCCACCTCGACTGCGGCAGGCAGTTCGATCTGCCCCTTCGGCAACGTCACATGCATCTCCAGCTGGTCCTCACAACCGCGTGCGAACTGTTCGACCGCCCCGACGAGCCCAAGCTGGTCGAGCGCAGTGGGCACGAGGTCGCGCACGATGCGCTTGACGTCACTCGATATCGAGTCGACTTCGTCGGCGAGGCGCTCGAGCAGGTGGCGAGAGGGCAGCAACGCGTCGTCGGCGTCGCTGCGCTCGATCTGACGGAGGGCAGTGCGCAGTCCCATCGACACGCCGTACAGCGCCGGACCGAGCCCGTCGTGGAGGTCGCGCCGCAGCCTGCGCCGCTCCTCCTCGCGCGCTGACACGACGGCGACGCTGGATCTCCGCAGATCGGCGGCCAGGCGCACCCAGCCGACCGCCAAACCCAGTGGACCGATCAGCTCGGTGAGGACGTGCTCGTCGCGTGCCCTCAACATGGGGCCGTACTCCCAGCCCACGACGAGCCGGCCGACAACCTCCCCGTGCTGGTCGAACTCGACGGTGCGGGTGTAGGTCGTCTGCGGCCCCAGCTCTGCCTCGCGTCGCCAACCGTCGGGCGCACTCGCGTCGCTCACGTCGATCGCCACGAAGTCCAATCGCAGGTCGCGCTGGAGGCTCTCGGCGAGCGCTGGCAGCAGCTCGTCGCCGGAGTCGGCGCCGACGTGCTCGACGACTCCACGCACGACCTCGAGCGGATCGTCTCGGGCGCCCCAGACGAGCCGGTCGGCGGAGTGCTTGATGCGACGCCGTACCGGGTCGGCGACGATGGCGATGACACCGGTGGTCAACATCAGCGACGCGACGGGTTCGCCGCTGTCGAGCATGAGGGCGATTCCGCCGACGAATCCGGTGTACACGACGAGGATCGCGCCCGACAGCAGCAGCCAGCTGATCACATCGTGGGCAACGCCGTGGAACCGCCCCGGCCGGTCGCGCAGCGCGTTCACGATCGCCGCGACGACGAGCAGGGGAACGGTTGCCATGAGCACCAAGGCTCCCGCACTGTCGCCGCCCCGGGGATCCATGCCGAACTCGGCCTTCTCCGGAACGACTGCGAGCCACGCCGCGAGCGCGCCGGCGGCAACAAGGACGGGAAGCGGATCGTCGGCGACCCTGCGGTGCTTCCACGCGAGCACGATCAGCCTGATCGTGGCGATCGTGGCCGACAGCGCAACGAGGTAGATGACGTCCGTCTCCGGGTGCCCCAGATCAGCCGCCTTGGCGACCGCCACCAGACCGATCAACACTGCCGTAACCCACCAGATCACTTCGATGACCGTGCGCCGGCCCGTACGGGCGAGCTCCCATGGCAGCAGCGCCGCCAGCGCACCGGTCGCCACGGGATGCGCCCAATCCTTGGCCCCGGCGAGCATCGCCCATCCGCTGTCGGGATCGTCCAGGGTGGCGTAGTAGCTCTGCGTCGCAACCGCGACCATCAACCCCGCCCCACCGATCACGAGCAGACATCCGCCCAGCCGGCGATGGCCGTACCGGGTCACGAGCGCGGCGCCGATGACGACGTCGACCACACCGACCACGAGCCATGCGACGAGCCACCATTTCTCATATCCGGGCGTGTGATCTTCGTTGGCGAGGGCGAGCCCGACGACTATGCCGATCGCGGCGCCGCCGATCGCGGCCGCCAGCGCGGTCGCGACGAAGCTGGTGACCTTGCCGGCCGGCGTCGCCGGCACCCGGGCTCGCTCGTCGCTCATCCGCACCTCCCAGCCGAACGTACGCCGGCCGGTGTCCCAAGCGGATGGTACCAGCGTCCCGACTTGGGCCCGTGGGACTTCCGGGACACGCCAGGCAAGGAACATGACCCGTGCCTCATGCACCCAGGGCGGCGGTGCGCCCACCATGCGACTGCCCATCACTCCACGGAGGTATCCCATGTTCAGCACACGAGCGCTAGGAGTCGCCGGCACGGCGGCCGCATTCCTCGCACTGACGCCCGCCCTCGCGGCCACTGCCGACGACGATCACGAGCTCGACGACCACGGTCGCGACGGTCCGGTCCTCGAAGGCCGGGCCGTCCTCGACGCGGAGACGTACGCGCCCGGCCCGCCGTCGGGCGCCTTCTTCGCGGGCCAGACGATCAACGGCGTCACGTTCCCGAATCCGTCGCAGCCGGCGATCGGCTATTCCGGGATCGTCGCTGGCCGTTCGCCTGGCGAGTTCCTGGCGATGCCCGACAACGGCTTCGGCAACAAGTTGAACTCGTTCGACTTCGAGTTGCGCGCCTACTACATCACCCCCGATTTCAAGACCGCCAACGGCGGCACCGGCGAGGTGGAAATCGACTTCGACGACTACGTCGCGTTCCGCGACCCGAACAACGAGGCCGGCTTCGACATCGTCCGCAAGGACACGCCT
>DASQTR010000098.1:0-2306 GCA_035641795.1 Ilumatobacter sp. | reverse complement strand
GGCCAGGCGATCCGCTCGATCAGCGTCGGCTTGGGCTTCTCGACATGCGACAGCGCATGGGTCTTGAGCAGCAGCGCCGCCATGGCGGGCGACAGCGTCAGCGACACGAAAGCCGAGATCGCCGTCGAGGCGGCGATGGTGATGGCGAACTGCTTGTAGAACGTGCCCTGCAGGCCGGTGATGAAGGCGGTTGGCAGGAACACCGCGATCAGCACCAGGGAGATGGCGATCAGCGCGCCGCCGACCTCGTCCATGGTCTTGTGCGCCGCGGCCTTGGGCGACATGCCCTGGGTGAGGTAGCGCTCGACGTTCTCGACCACGACAATGGCGTCGTCGACCACGATGCCGATCGCCAGCACCAGGCCGAACAGCGACAGCGTGTTGAACGACACGCCGACGGCGGCCATCACGGCGAACGAACCGATCAGCGACACCGGGATGGCGAGCAGCGGGATGATCGCCGCCCGCCAGGTCTGCAGGAACACGATCACCACGATCACGACCAGGATCAGCGCCTCGAACAGCGTCTCGATCACCGCGTCGACCGAGGCCTGGATGAACTCCGTCGGATTGTAGACCACCGAATAGTCGAGGCCGGCCGGGAAGTCCTTCTTCAGCCGCTCCATCGTCGCCTTGATCTGGTTCGACGTGGCGATGGCGTTCGAGCCGGGCCGTTGGAAGATGCCGAGCGCGGTGGCGTTCTTGTTGTCGAGATAGGCGTTCAGCGTGTAGTCCTGCGCGCCGAGCTCGATGCGGGCCACGTCGCGCAGTCGCGTCACCGAGCCGTCGGTCTCGGCGCGCAGCACGATGTTGCCGAACTCCTCAGGGCTCGTGAGGCGTCCCAGCGTCTGCACCGACAGCGTGAAGGCGCCCGGCGACACGGCCGGCGCCTGATTGATGGCGCCGGCGGCGACCTGCAGGTTGGCCGCGCGCATCGCCAGCATCACCTCGCCGGCCGTCAGGTTGTGGGCGGCGACGCGGGCGGGATCGAGCCACACGCGCATCGAATAGTCGCGCGCGCCGAACACCAGCACGTTGCCGACGCCGTCGATGCGGCCCAGCACGTCCTTCACGTAGAGCGTGGCGTAGTTGGAGATGTATTGCTGGTCGCGGCTGTCGTCGGGCGACGTCATGTGCACGACCATCATCAGGTCGGGCGAGGCCTTGCGCACCACGATGCCGAGCCGCTGCACGTCCTCGGGCAGGCGCGGCTGGGCGACGGCGACGCGGTTCTGCACGTTGACCTGGGCCTGGTCGATGTTGGTGCCGGGCTTGAACACGACGTTGATCGACAACCGCCCGTCGCCGGTCGACTGCGAGTTGATGTAGAGCATGTCGTCGACGCCGTTGATCTCGAGCTCGAGCGGCGTGGCGACGGTCTGAGCGATCACCTCGGCGGAAGCGCCGGGGTAGGTCGCCGTCACGTTGACCGTGGGCGGGGCGATCTCGGGATACTCCGAGACCGGCAGGCCGAACTGGGCAATGCCGCCCACGATCAGGATGATGATCGACAGGACCGAGGCGAAGATCGGCCGGTCGATGAAGAAATGGGAAAAACGCATGGGCTGGGCTTGGAACTCGGGTGGCTAATTACTGTCACCCCGAGCGAAGCGAGGGCCTTTCGGCATCAGGAAAGGTCCCTCGCTGCGCTCGGGATGACAGCGGGGCTTGTCGGACTAGTTGGACGTGGCTTTGGCGTCGGCGGTTTTGATCTCGCCCTTCTGGGGCACGACTTTGGCACCCGGCCGCACCATGGGGTTGGCGAGGCCGTCGAGCACGACGTTGTCGGTGGCAACCAGCCCCTCGCGCACGACACGCAGCCCCTCGACCAGCGGTCCCAGGGTCACGGGCTTGGCCTGGACGACGTTGTCGTTGTTGACCGTGAACACGATCTTGCGCGACTGGTCGGAGACGATCGCGGTGTCGGGGATCAAGAGCGCGTCATACTCGCCGCCGAACAGCTGTACCCGGCCGAAGATGCCGGGCGTCAAGAGCTGGTTCTTGTTCTCGACGATGGCGCGGGTGCGCATTGTGCCGGAGCGTGCGCTCAGCGTGTTGTCGACGAAGTCGACCTTGCCGCTGCGCGTCCATTCGGTCTCGTCGGCAAGCCGGATGCGCACGGGATTCACCGAATCGCGCGACGACGCCATGGCGCCTGACAGGAACAGGCGCGTGTAGCGCAGGTAGTCCGATTCGGAGACGTCGAACACGAAGCGGATGGGATCGAGCGTGACGATGGTGGCAAGCAGCGTGGCGCCCTGCTGGCCGCCCTGGATCAGGTTGCCGGCATCGACCTTGCGGTCGGA
>DASQTR010000097.1:0-5485 GCA_035641795.1 Ilumatobacter sp. | reverse complement strand
GGCGCATGCATGGTTCGCCGTCGTGCGGAGCTACGAGCGGCTGATGAGTGGGGATCGCCAGAGCGCCAAGGCATGGGCCCATCGCGGCGTCGAGGTCGGTTCCGCTTGCGATCCGGCGGCCGCCGCCATCGGAGCCGTCGCCGAGGCGCGAGTAGTGATCCTTGAAGGCGAGGTCGAACGCGGCTTGGCCATGCTCGAGCAGGCCGGGATGGCGGTGAGCTCCGGCGGTCTCGATCCGCTGTCGACCGGAGTCGTGTATTGCGAGCTCGTGTGTGCGCTGCAGGGGCTGGCGCAATACGACCTGGCCGAGGAGTGGACGGAGGCGATGGAGCGTTGGTCGCGTACGAACGCAATCGGCAGCCTTCACGGCAGGTGCCGGGTGCACCGTGCCGAAATCCTGCGGTTACGCGGGCAATGCCACGAGGCGGCAACCGAGGTGCTCCAAGCTTGCGAGGAACTTCGGCCGTATCTTCGACGCGAGTTGGGATGGCCGCTGACCGAGCTCGGTCGCATCCGTCTGCGCTTGGGTGACATCGCCGGCGCCGAGGAAGCATTCCTCGACGCCCACCGGGCTGGATGGGATGCGCAGCCCGGTCTTGCTCACGTCCACGTCGCGCGGGGCGACATCACGACGGCCGCGGCGTCGATCCGCGACGCGCTCGAGCATCCCACGTGGGTGCCTTCGAAGGAGCTGCCGCCGGCCACCGATCTGCGGCGCGCGCCGCTGCTGGAGGCGCAGGTCGAGATCGCCGTGGCCGAGGGTCGCCTCGCGGAGGCGCAGGCCGCGGCCGACGAACTCGACTCCGTCGCCGGCCGCTTCCGGAGCAAGGCGCTCGCCGCTTGCGCTGCGCACAGCGCAGCACGGGTTCGCCTCGCCGAGGGCGACGCCGTACGCGCCGAGCGTCTGTACTCGCAGGCAGCTGGGCTGTGGAGTGAGGTAGGAGCACCGTACGAAGCAGCCCTCGCCCGACGCGGTCTTGGAGACGCCTACCTCGCTCGCGGCAACCCGGGGCTCGCCCAGCTCGAACATGCCGCCGCCAGCGCGATCATCGAACAGATCCGGACCGGCCCCGCTGGCGAAGTGACGCCGCACCCGGACGAGCCGCGGGTGACAGCACAGGGTGCAGGCACCAACAATGTGTTCGGGCGCATCGGCGACTCGTGGTCGGTTACGTTCGAGGGGCGCATAGTCGTGCTTCGAGACCGCATCGGCATGCGGCATCTCGCCCGGCTCCTCACTCATCCCGGACGCGAGTTCCATGTCCTCGATCTGGTCGCCGCAGAGGCGGGTCGCCCGATCCCCACGGAGGAGCAAGCCCCCGCCGCCCACCTCGCGCTCGGCGACGCCGGTGAGATGCTCGACGCCAAAGCCAAAGCTGCGTACCGGCGTCGACTCGCCGAGATCGACGACGACATCGAACAAGCGCGTGCGGCCGGTGACCACGGCCGCGAGGATCAAGCAGACGCTGAACGTGACTTCCTACTACGCGAGCTGTCCCGCGCCGTCGGACTCGGGGGCCGCAGCCGCCGAGCCGGATCGGCATCCGAACGCGCCCGATCCGGTGTCACACGGGCGATTCGACAGGCCATCGGCCACATCCACGAGCAGAACCCCGAGCTCGGCGAGCACCTGCAGCGGGCCATCCACACCGGCACCTACTGCTCGTACTTGCCGGACACCCGAGTTCTCCAAAGGTGGGAAACGTGACGACAACCGCGAGCCCGGCATCGACAGGCGGCGGCTGGTGTCATTCAGCCATCGCGCGCAGGCCGGCGAGGTCGTTCACTACGAGCCGCCGCGGCGACGTCGAAACGATGCCTTCGCGTCGCAAGACTCCGAGCGCGCGCACGATCGAGGCGCGGGACGTTCCGATCATCCCCGCCATTTCCTGCTGCGTGAGCGCGAGGCCGACGTCGACACTCTGAGTTGCCGGCTGTATGTGGTGCGTGACGTCCTGCCCGCTGACGCAGTCGACGAGCAGGCGCGCCAGTCGTCGTGGCGGCGTGTCTGCGCGCTCGGGAATCGGCCGGCGCCGGTCGACAGATCGGAGCGTGCGGATGGTGAGCCGGAGCAGTTCGACGGCGACGCCCGGATTCCTCTCGAGGAGATCGAGGAACTCCGCCCGTGAGATCTCCCGGCACTCGACGGGCTCCAGCGCCACCACGCTCGCATTGCGGCCGAACCGTGCAGGCTCGACGGCCTCCCAGTGACCGACCAACGAGCCCGCCGACTCGACGGCGCATACCATCTCAGAGCCGGCGAGGGTGACCGACGTGACCTTGGCGCTGCCGCGCTCGATGACGAACACGGAACGGTCACCGTCGCCCTCGGGGATTATCCAGGCACCTGTCGCGAACCGACGCCGCCGTCCAGCCGTAAGCAGTGCGGTGCGTTCGTGCTCCGCTAGTGCGGCGAGAAACGTGGCGGACTCATCCGCACTCATGGCCCAAAACGTACCGGACATGCTGCGACGTACTTCGGCCGATGGATCACGTGAGCTAGACAGCGTCACCTCGGCTCCATAGCGTCGAAACGAGCGGGTGAAGCGGAGGCGCCGGGACAATCAGGAGCACCGCGCCCCAACTCGCTGGGGAAGGAGCCATGTTCAACGTGAGGCGCGGGCAACGCGCAGGCGTCGCGATCATGTCCGCGTGGGTGGGAATGACGACGGCGGCGGCCTGCGGCGGGTCGGACCAAGACGAAGACCGCAGTGCGTCGGCGACCACCGCGCCGCCCAACGCGGGACCCAGTGCCCCGGCCATCTCCGCTTCGCTGCCAACAGCGGGGGCCACTACCCCGTCGACGACGTCGGCATCCACGGTCGCAGTCGAACGCGTGCAGCTCGCAGGCCACCGGGAGGTCGAGACCGGGGGCGGACCGGCAATCTTGGCAGCCACCGACGACACGCTATGGATCGAACTCCACCGTGCCAGCCATCTCGCCGGGCTCGACCCTGAGACGATGACCGTCGAACTCTTGACCGACGTTCCCGCGCACTGCGGGATCAGCACCGTCAACGGAGTGGTGTGGACGACCATTCATCGCCAGAGTCTCGTCACCCGCACCGACGCCGAAACCGGTGCCACCGCGCTGATCGAGATACCGCACGCGTGCGGTTTGGCAGCGACGAACGACGCGGTCTGGATCAGCGATCCGAATGACGGGCTGGTGCACCGCCTCGACCCCCAAACCGGCGACCTCCTCGACACGATCAACGTTCCGGAAGCGCCAACCAACCTGTCACTGGTCGGCGATCTGTTGTTCGTGACGGGCGAGGGAAGCGGTGGCTGGCTCGACGTGGTGGATGTCGCCACTGGGGAGGTCGTGCACTCCCACGCCTGGCCCCAGATCGCCCACTTCGACTCTGTGGTACCGGGCTTCGGAGCGGTGTGGGCCGCAGGCCGCGGCGACCCACGACTGTTCGAGCTCGACGCAGTCACAGGGGACGTGATCGGCACGACCGAGATCGGCGGGAATCCGAGCGGCATCGCCGTCGGGGAGCACGAGCTGTGGATCACGCTCCTGAAGGGCGACTTGCTCCGCTTTGATCCGTCGACCGATCAGGTCACGGCTGTGTTCTCGTCGGAGTACACCTGGCTCGCGTCACCGGTGCTCGCATTCGGCTCGCTGTGGATGACATCGCTCGAGGAGAACGTCGTGATCCGCGTGGATCCCGCCACCCTCACCGGGGATATCAGCGCCAGTGTCGCTCCGAGTCCTTGACGTCCGGTGCTCGTCGCGGTTCGGGAGCCGGCCTCCCGAACGACGCTCAGGCCGGTGCTCGCCACGAGGGGTCGCGTCCGGTGAGGCCCAGCAGCCGATCGAGCTGTGAGGCGTCTTCACCGACGGGGACGATCGGCCCGAACAGCGTGCCGTCACGCGGTGCCTCGAACGACGTCACGAACGACATCGCGGCTTCGATCTCGTGTGTCGGGGGCTCGTAGGCCTGTCCGGTCGCCGCCGCGACATCCCAGCCGTGGACGACCAGCTCGTCGAGCGCGACGAGGCCCACGACCTCGGCGGGCAGCTGGAGGCCGCCGGCATAGGTCGATCCGCTCCAGGCCTCATGCTCCTGCCAGGCGTCGGCCAAAGCGACGAGGTCACGCGAGATCCGCTCACGCCAACCGGCCTCGAGGTTCGCACCCCTCGGAGCCGGCGGTGGCGAAGTTCGCTCCGTGGAGTCCTTGTGGGCGGCGGCCGAGAACCTGACGGCGAACACTCCGAGGTGATCGATCAGGTCACCGACGGACGACGCGGGACACGGCGTCGGAAGCGCGAGCTGCTCGTCCGCGACCGAGGTGAGCAACCCAATCGTCCGCTGGGCGGCTGGATGAAGATCGATCATGACCGGACAGCCTGAGCCGCCGAGAGCCGGTGCGCGTGGCAACTCGCCCGGAGCACTAGCTCGATCCAAGCGATTGCCACAGGCCCATCAGGTTGCCCTCGCTATCGGTGAAGTATGCGGCGATGCCCATGTCGCCGACTGGCTGCGTGTCGCCCACGGCGGCACCGCCGTGCTCGGCGATCGTGGCGAGCGCCTTGTCTACGTCATCGACGTCGATCGTTATGATCGGCTGGCCGATGTCGGGCTGGCGCTGGAACATCCCACCGCCGATGTAGCCAGGCTCCGTCGGCATCCCGGTCTCGTGCGTCGGTCCGGTCTGAACGAAGTTGTACTCGAATTCCGGCATTTGCTGGATGGACCAGCCGAAGACATCCGAGTAGAACGCTCGGGCCCGATCAGCGTCGTCATACGGCACTTCGAAGTGCACTACACGTCCGGTCATCATTGGCTCCTCTCTCCTGGTGAGCCAGCGATGCTACGACACTGCGTGATCGCGTAGCACTCGACCCGTGGACGGGCGGCGCGCTATTCGCCCCAGTCCGACTCGTCGCCGTCTGAATAGAGATCATCGACCACGAAGCCGCCGAAGCCGCCCAGGATCGAGCCCATCAACAGACCGCCGAACATGCCGCCGCCGCCGAACCAACCGGACTGGAACGACTCCCGGGAGCCGACGTACACCGGCTGGTCACCGTCGACATCTACCGCCGGCTCGCCCCGCGGGCCCGGTCGCTGGAGGGGTTCCGGCGGGTCGGGCAACGGCCTGCCATCGAGGATCGCTCGGGCTCGCGCCATCGACCACGTTGCCTCGTCGACCACGCGCTGGACGCGGACAAGATCGACGGGCGCCTCGACTTGTTCGAGTGCGGCGGTTGCGACGCGGTAGCGATGGAGCGCGGCGTCGAAGTCGCCCTGTGCCTCCGGTTTGAGAGCCACTTGCGGTTCCAGACGCAAGACGTCGTCGGACAGCACCGAGAGCTCGGCCTTGAGCATGTGCCTATTGGGACCGTGGCTCTCGTGCGATTCGACCGCCCGTCGTGCTCGCCGCCGGCCGCCACCTGCCCGCATCACACGCCAGACCAGGAACAGCATGAAGAGCGGCAACAGGAGGAAGAAAAAGCTGCCCCCGCCGTTGTTCG
>DASQTR010000096.1:0-4154 GCA_035641795.1 Ilumatobacter sp. | reverse complement strand
TACGCCAGCTTGGCGACGAAGCCTTCTAGCTGCCTCAAGTTGCGGCACTCGAACACGCCGTCGGTGTGGCTGCCGTAGTCGCCGACTATTGAGTCGCCGGTGTTCCAGTAGCTACGCGGCTCGGGGTTCAGCCAGTAGACGTGGCGTGCCTTGCGGCGGATCTCTCGCACCACCCACGACTGACTCGCGTGGTAGTTGTTCCGCGCATCGCCGAGCAGCAGCACGGTGGTCTTGGGGCCGATGTCCTTGCCGTAACGCTCGAAGAAGACCTCGAAGGCGTGGCCGTAGTCGGAGTGCCCGTCGACCCACACGACGTCGGCCTCCGTGTTGACCCGGTGGATCGCCTCCTGGATGTCCTCCGTCGACTTGAAGAACTCCGTCACCTCGTCGATGCCGTCGATGAACACGAACGAGCGGACCTTCGAGAACTGGCCCTGGATCGCGTACACGAGCATCAGCGTGAAGCGGGCGAAAGCCGCCACCGAACCGGAGATGTCGGCGACGACCATCAGCTCGGGCTTAGCGGGACGCGGGTACTTGAACTTGGGCTCGGCCGGCACGCCGCCGTAGCTCAAGGAGTGGCGCACGGTGTTGCGGAAGTCGAGCGGGCCGCGGCGGCCGTGGCGGCGTTTGCGTGCGAGCCGCGCCGCCAGCTTGCGCGTCAACGGTTGGAGCGCTTTCTTCAACGACTGCATCTCGTCGCGTGAGGCGTGCATGAACTCGACGTCTTCCGGCAGCGGCTTGCGCAGCGTCTTCGCCATCGCTTCCACGCCGCGGTCCGCGACGAGCCGGCGCCTGATCTCGGCTTCGATCTCCTTCTTGAATTCCTCGATGCGCGTCTCGTACTCGTCGCGCTCGAGCCGCTCCTCCAAACTGGTCAGCTCGCCCCCGGCGTCCTCGGCCGAGCGTTCCATGAGCTTGTCGAGCATGCCCTCGAGATCGAGGTTGCGCAGCGTGCGATACAGGTAATAGGTGCCGCCCACAGGGCGTCCTGGCTCCATGCCGGCGAAGCGCTGCACGGCCTGACGCGCCAGCGCTCGCATCATCGCCTGGTCGGCGTTGAGCAGCGCCTGCATCAGCATCTGCGCGATCTCTTCGGGCGTGAGCGCGTCCATCGAGCCGGCCGCGCCGCGGTTCTCGCCCGCCTGTTGCTCCTGCATCTCGCGCCACATCTCGTCGAGTGCGGTCTCGTCGCCCTCTACGAGCCGGTACTCGGGCCCGCGAAGCGAGAAGTAGACCTCGAACACCGTCTCGAACGCGCGCCAGTGTGAGTTGTTCTTGATCAGCGTCGCGCCGAGCGCGTACTTGAACGCCTCGCGGTCCTCGATGGGGATGTGCTGCACGGCCTCCATGGCGTCCAGATTCTCGGTGAGCGACACCGGCAAGCCGGCATTGCGAAGCTCGTTGACGAAGCCGTTGAGCAGATCGAGCATCGACTTCGACGGCGCCGCGGTGCTCATGTCGGACCCAAACGCTCGGTGTCAGACACCACATGCATGGTGTCAGACACCGGGTTCCGATGTTCAGTCAACTGACAGTTCCTTGGCGGCTTTGGCGATGTCGGTCTGGTACTTGAGGAGAATGTGGAGCGTCTCCTTGGCGGTCTGCTCGTCGATCGTGTCGATGCTGAGTAGCAGCAGCGTCCGCGCCCAGTCGAGCGTTTCCGACACGCTCGGCGCCTTCTTGAGATCGAGCATGCGGATCGAGCGCACGATCCGGCTCACCTGATCGGCGAGGTGCTCGGTGATCCCCGGCACCTTCGTGAGCACGATCTCCTTCTCGCGTTCCATCGTCGGGTAGTCGACGTGCAGGTACAGGCAGCGCCGCTTCAGCGCCTCCGACAGCTCGCGCGTGTTGTTCGACGTCAGGAACACGAGCGGAATCTGCCTGGCCTCGATCGTGCCCAACTCCGGGATCGACACCTGGTAGTCGGACAGGATCTCGAGCAGCAACGCCTCGGTCTCGACCTCGACCCGGTCGACCTCGTCGATCAACAGCACGACCGGATCCTCGGCGCGGATCGCCTCGAGCAGCGGCCTAGTGAGCAGGAACTCCTCGGAAAAGATGTCGTCGTGGACCTCGCTCCACGAGTCGGAGGTGCGATCGGCTTGGATGCGCAACAGCTGCTTCTTGTAGTTCCACTCGTAGAGCGCCTTGCTCTCGTCGAGGCCCTCGTAGCACTGCAGGCGAATCAGCCGCCCTCCTGTGAGCTCGGCGACCGATTTGGCGAGCTGCGTCTTGCCGGTGCCGGCAGGGCCTTCGACGAGCACCGGCTTGCCCAGCCGGTCGGCGAGGAAGGCGACACCGGCGATGCCGTCGTCGGCGAGGTAGTGCACGTCGCGCAGCCCGTCGCGAACCTGTTGGACGCTTTCGAACCTGTTCGCGACCTCTACTGCCATGCTGGCACGCTACCGGCCGCCCCGGTCGCGGTGGCAAGCGGATACCCACCCCGACCAGCAGCAACCCGTTTACGATCACGGCGATGGCCGGACCTCTCGCCGACTATGTCACTGCGTTCGTCGACGGCCTCGGGGCGGAGCTGTCGGCGCTGTCGGGACGTGACCACCAACTCGAGTGCGTGGTCGAGGCGGACGATCTCGTGTCGGCGATCTTCGACAGCGACGGGCGATTGACCACGGCTGAGTTGGAGGCCTGGCTCGACGACGTCGGCGCACGCCGCGACCCGCCCGTGCTGATCTCCTCCGCGCAACTCCGCGAGTCAGACCTGATCAAGGGCAAGCGGCGGTGGGTCGAGTCGCCGAGCACGCTCTTCGATCTCCTGCTGCGCGCCGACGCCCGCGACGGCGGACGGCGCGCGATCGCGTACTACGACCTGGCGCTCAAACTGGCCCACGCCTCGGCGGCGATCGATCTGGTGCCCTCGCCCGACGAGATCACCGCCATCGACCGCTTCCGCACGATGATGCTGTCGGCGATGGACGCCGCGGGCGTGTCGCGACCTGGCCGTCCCGCCACGAGCCGCGCAACCGAGGCACCGCCCGCTGGGCCGAAGCAGGCGCCGGAGCTGCCGCCCGAGCGACCGATCGAGGAACTGCTCGCCGAGCTCGACGCGTTGATCGGGCTCGAGCATGTCAAGGCCGAGGTGCGGCGGCTGACCAGCCTGCTGCGCGTCCAGAAACTGCGGGCCGAACACGACTTGCCGGTGATCGAGACCAGCCGCCACCTCGTGTTCGTCGGCAATCCCGGCACCGGCAAGACCACGGTGGCGCGACTGCTGAGCCAGATCTACCGGTCGCTCGACGTTGTCGACAAAGGCCATCTGATCGAGACCGAGCGCGCCGATCTGGTGGCGGGATACGTCGGCCAGACAGCCGCCAAGACCAAGGCCGTGCTCGAGTCGGCGCTGGGCGGCATGGTGCTGATCGACGAGGCGTACGCGCTGGCACGCGGCGGCGACAACGACTTCGGTCGCGAGGCGATCGACACGCTCGTCAAGTTCATGGAGGATCACCGCGACGACCTGGCGGTGGTCGTGGCCGGGTACCCCGACGAGATGCGCGAGTTCATCGAGACCAATCCCGGCCTCGAGAGCCGATTCGCGCGGACGCTCGAGTTCCCCGACTACACCACCGACGAGCTGCTGCTGATCTTCGACTCGATGTCGCAGGGCAAGGAGTACCACCTCGACGACGCGGCCCGCGACAAGCTGGCCACGGTGATCGAGGCCGAGCCGCGCGGACGCGGCTTCGGCAACGCCCGCTTCGTTCGCAACGTGTTCGAACAGGCAGTCGCCATGCACGCCGTGCGGCTCACCGATGTCGCCGCACCAACCCGCGAAGAGCTCACGAGCCTCACGGCGACCGACATCGCTCCTGTTTGAACTACACGGGCTCGTCGCGGGTGACGCGCAAGCGACGGCGGATCGGGAAGACGTCGAACGGGTGGATGCGCTGCAGCAATCCGTCGATCCCTCCGCGCGACACCACCGCCATGAACCCCGCCACGGTGCCGAGGATGATGAAGCGCCAGGTGTCGGAGTCTTCCAGGCGATCGGTGATGAACCAGTAGATCACCACGCCGATCAACGGCCCGCTCGTGCTGCCGACGCCCCCGATCACCACCATGAAGATGACCAACGCCGTCCAACTCACGACGCTGAAGGCGTCCCGGTCGGTGACAGTCGAGGAGTTGAG
>DASQTR010000095.1:0-11556 GCA_035641795.1 Ilumatobacter sp. | reverse complement strand
CGTTGAGGATCACGTCGGCGCGGCACTGCACTGCAAGCGCGGTGACGCCGTCCTCGTCGCTGGCGTCGACGTAGGCGGCCTCGATGCGCCCGCCATCGGTGTCGGCCGCGGTTGCGACCGCCTCTTCGGCGCGTTCGATGTCGATGTCGGCGACCGTGATGTGGTCGTAAGCCTCCCGATGCGAAGCGATCGCTACGAACGCCGAGCCCACCCCGCCCGAACCCACAACGAGTACTCGCATGACCGGCAAGGTAGCCGGTCCTCTGACATCGTCGAGTCCTCTGCGTTCCGCGTTGCCGCGTGGCGACGTTCGCCGCCGGCGAAACGAAGCGCTTCCGGTCCGTGCCGTGACTGATAGATTCGCTCCTGCATTTCGAGTGGTCCGGTCTCACCGGGCCCGGCAACCTGGGAAACGCCCCCAAGGTGCCTCCCGCTACGGCGGACATGCGGCCGGATCCGTCCGGCAAACCGGCGTTCCGGCCGCTCGCGATGCACCAGACCGATCGACGTGCGTGAGTGAAAGGACGAGATGGCGACCGAACCGCTGCCGGTGACGGGTGCATGGGCACCGGGCGATCCGCCCGGCAACCGCAAGTTCTTCACGTTCGCCACCGATCACCCGTTCGCGGTCGAGAGCGGCGCGGTGCTGCGCGATGTCACGGTCGCCTTCGAAACGTGGGGCACGCTGAACGGTGACGCCTCGAACGCAGTCCTGATCTGCCACGCCTGGACCGGCGACTCGCACGCCGCCGGCCGAGCCGGTGCCGGTCATGTGGCGCCGGGATGGTGGGACGACCTGATCGGACCCGGCGCCTACCTCGACACCAACCAGTTCTTCGTGGTGTGCGCGAATGTGCTCGGCGGTTGCCAGGGCTCGACCGGCCCGGCGTCACCGCATCCTGACGACGGGCGACCCTACGGGTCGCGGTTCCCGGTCGTCACCGTGCGCGACATGGTTCGCCACCAAGAGCAATTGATGCGCCATCTCGGCGTCGGTCGCTGGGCGTGCGTCATCGGTGGATCGCTGGGCGGGATGCAGGTGCTCGAGTGGGCGATCACGTATCCCGATCGCGTGCGTTCCATCGTGCCGATCGCGACGTGCATGCAGGCCAGCGCCCAGCAGATCGCGTGGGGTGTGATCGGACGGCGGGCGATCCACCTCGACGGGCGCTGGCGGGGCGGCGACTATTACGACGCAGCGCCCGGCGACGGCCCTGCCGAGGGGCTCTCGATCGCGCGCCAGGTCGCCCAGGTCACGTTCCGCAGCGACAACGTGTTCACCGAGCGCTTCGGTCGCAGCCTGACCGACCAGGCGACGATCGGCGACACGTTCGGACTCTGGCAGGAGTTCGAGGTCGAGCGCTACCTCCACTATCACGGCGACAAGCTCGTGCGCCGCTTCGACGCCAACAGCTACCTCATCATCGGCAAGGCGATGGACCTGCACGACGTTGCCCGCGGCCGCGGCGGTTTGGAGACGGCAATGGCCCGGATCCGTATGCCCAACTTGACGATGGGAATCAGCAGCGACTTCCTCTATCCGCCGTACCAACAGCGCCAGATGTCGCGGATGCTGAGTCGCACCGGCCTGCCGTCGAGCTACATCGAGATCGACTCGCCGCACGGCCACGACGCATTCCTCATTCACGTCGATCAAGTCGGCGAGCCGATCGCCAAGTTCCTGGCGCAGGTTTGTTGACCCCGGCCACGTGCCAGAATTGGCGCGGCGTGACGATCTCCGACGACCCATCACGAATCGAAACCAGCGCTGTGGCATTGGTGTTGCTCGCGTCGTCGGTCGGCGACCCGGCGGGAACACGGACGATCACGTCGATCGTGCTGCTGCTGACGGTGCTCGGGATCGCGTTGTTGATGATCGCGATCTGGCTGTTCCGCCTGACGCGGCCGGACAAGGAGCTGCTCGCGCCGCTGGAGGTGATGAGCGAGCGCAAGTGGCGGCGCGCCGACCCGGTGTGGCAACGCCGCCGACTCGACGAAGTGCGCCCCGCCGAGGCCCAGCCATTGCAGCCGAGTGCCGCCCCGCCCGACTTCGACAAGGCCTTCTTCGAGCAGGGACCGGCGGCCGCAGGCTTCGACGACCTGCACGAGGACGCCCAGCCCAACGGCGAACCGTCGCCGGTCCCGGAGAAGCAGGTCGAGATGTCGGAGGCCGGCGCGCCGGTCCAGCCGGCGGTAGCTTCGCCGGTCCAGCCGGCGGTAGCTTCGCCGGTCGAGCCCGACGTCGTACGCGTGCCGGCTCCTGCCACACCAGCGCAGCTGGCGCCGTCGCTGAAGCCGGTGTCGCCGACGCCGACCGGCATCGATCGCCCGATGGAGCTGCCCGAGCGTGACATCGATCCGGAGGTGATGGCGGCGGCGATCGCGGAGCTCGACGCCGAGCTCCGGCTCGGCGAAGATCGCAATCCGCCGCCCGCCGATTGACGCAGCGTTCGTCCGCATCTCCGGCGCAGGTCACCGGTACGCTCGAACCCCATGGCCACGCTCGACACCGACGCGATGCTCGCGCGCTTCCGAGAGCGGGCGGCGGCCGTGAAGAAGCGCCCGCTGCCACCGGTCGCGGGTGAGGAGCGCCAGCAGTTCCTGCAGCAGGCAAAGCTCGACTACCAGGACTTCGCCATGATCGGCGACGCCGAGGCGACGATCGACGACGGCACCCTCACGCTGCGCATCGACCTGCGACCACCCGACCAGCGCTCCTGACGCGTCGATGAGCGCCAACACACCACTCCCGCGGCAGACGCGCGCCACCAGCGAGTACGGCTTGCTGGCCGGGGGCATCGCCGTGTTCGCGTGGGGTCTCGGCCCGCTGTTCGTGCGGGCGATGGGCGTGTCGACGCCGACCGCCGTCGCCTACCGACTGATCATCGCCGTTCCGGTCATGCATGTCGTGGCATGGCTGTTCGGCGGCCGTGTCACACGGCGGCTGATGCGCGTCGCGCTGGTCCCCGGCGCCCTCTTCGGCATGTCCTTGATCACCGGCTTCGCGGCGGTGAACAACACGAGCGTCTCCAACGCGACCCTGATCTCGAACCTGATGCCCGTCGCGGTAGTGATCCTGGCGAGGTTCGTGTTCCAGGACAAGGTACGCAACCGTCAGTTCGTGGCCGTCGGCGTCGCGTTGGTGGGGATGCTGATCGTCGTCGTCGGCGCCGGATCCACTGGTGACGCCTCGCTCTTCGGGGACTTTCTCGCGGTGATCAACGTCGTGATCTGGACGGCGTTCTTCCTACGCATGAAGAACCTCCGTGACGACGGCATCCACTCGTGGTCACTGCTCGCGGCTGTCACGACCGTCGCCGCGATCGTCGCGGTACCGCCGTGCTTGATCGTCAGCAACGACCTCGGCTCGATGACGGCCCAGAGTTGGGCGTTCCTGCTCGCCATGGTGCTGCTGCCCGGCGTCATCGGGCACGGTCTGATGACGTGGGCGTCAGGTCACCTGCCGGTCACGGTGTCGTCGCTGCTGACGCTCGGGTCGCCCGTCGTTTCGGCGGTCGGCGCGTGGCTGTGGCTGAACCAGTCGATGACCGAGTGGCAGTGTGTCGGTTCCGTGATCGTGCTCGGCGCACTCGGAGCGATTGGGCTCAACACGCGAGTCGAAGCCGTCCGTGAGGCGTCCGTGGCCCGCGCCGGCGAGCTGGCGGCCGACTACTCCTGACCGGACCCCGGCGCGGTTTGGAACTTCGTGCGGCCCTGGTAGGTTCGACTGCCGTCACGCGGACGTGGCTCAGTTGGTAGAGCATCACCTTGCCAAGGTGAGGGTCGCGGGTTCGAATCCCGTCGTCCGCTCCAGGCCTGAGCTCGTGGCCTTGCGCATCCCGAAGCCCCTGTCGAGTGTCCACGAACGCGCTGGACCACGACAGCACCGCGTCCAAGAACCTAACGCGTCTGCGCCGATGCGTCGACCGCACGAAGACGGCGTGTGGTTCGACCGCTGGTCCCGCCGCCACTGCATTGCAGCGCAGCGAAACGGGGTAAATCCGTACGTCCACGTTCTGATCAGGAGGCCCTGATGACCGCCACTCGTTCGATGCTCCAGACGACCGCGTCGGAGACGGGCTACTCGATGGAGGCGCTAGCAGCGTGCATAGATTCATGCTTTGCGTGCGCACAAGCTTGTGTCGCCTGTGCCGATGCGTGTCTGGCAGAAGAGATGGTCGCTGAGATGCGCCGGTGCATCACGATGGATGCGGACTGCGCTGACGTGTGCGAGGCGACCGGCCGAGTCATGTCCCGTCAGACCACGACTCGATCGCCGAGTATGAACGAGTGCCGCTCGACCGATTCGCTTGCGCGGCGCATGAAGCAAGTCGCCGCGATTGAGCCCAGGTCTCCGCACGCGTCGCAGCTTGATCCCGCGCGTGGTCAACCCGAAACGCCGGGAGCGGGACGACCCACGCCTCCAACCCAGCGTCCGATCGCCCCCAGCAGAACGCGGGGTCAAGCGCCGGCCTTCAGCATGCAGATCGCGAGATGGGCGGCGAGCACGGATTCACGCGTATGGTTCGACAAGCCGGGGTCAGCTTCGGCGGCCACCTTGGCGCTGTCGCCGGCCTGCTCTAGCTCCAAGACTGCATCGTGACCGGGTACGCCTTCGCGCGCGCTCGCCTTGGCCTTGGCCAGCTTCGACTGGAACTCACGCACGACTGCGACGAGCACCGGCGAGGCGCCATCGTCGGCATCCACCTGACGCGCCGCGTCGGTGATCTTCTCGACCACCGTGTTGAACATAACTGGCATCGTTCCTCCCTCGGAAAGCGCACCCGCCGTGTCCCTGACGGAACCTGTGCGCCCGCACCGTACCCCGGACCCAGGATCACCCAGCCCTTGATGTGCAGCGTTCAGAACTAAGCGACGTTCACGCGAGACGACGTCGGTGCCGAGCGCGATCACGAGCAGAGGAACTCGAGCGACCACTCGTCACGTGATCGTTGTCGCCGATCGCAACTCGTCGACGAAGGTCTGGCCACGCACATGCCACACATGTCGACCAGATGCGCCGTTCGGAGCGCGTTGGCCATCCATGACAGTCGCCGTTTTGCGTCGCGCGTTCGGTGTCCCTGAACGGCACTTCTGGGATGCACGCGGCTCCCCGGGTTCGGCTCCATCAAGGCGCGTCCGTGATGTGTGGCGAACGGCACGGGCAAGCGGTCTCACCGGTTGACGCGACCTGTGACAACCCGCCAGAGATCATGCTGTCGTGATCTCTGAGAAGAACATCCCGATCGCGTGGCCAAGGCGTTCCCGCTCACCTGTGCGCCGCCTCCACCCTTCACGACGATGTTCAACCACAGGTCCACACCACCATCGACGACGCGGCTCCTCGCCTGCGGCGTTGGCGGGTGGAGCGCGCGGATCCGGCGTGCCGCCTGTTGGGGATTGTGGTTCCGGCAGGGCCTGCTCCGCGGAACGTGTTGCGGGTGACTTGAACTTCGATCCAACCCTGCCTCGAGTCGCTCAGCGCCGATTCGCCGCGAACAGCTCCTCTCAGATGCTTGGTCGCTTCTGAGAATCGCACGATGACCATCAACACCCCGAGGATGCCGGCCGCCTCCTACACCACGACATGGGACTCATTCGGGTCGAGCGAGGTTTGCTCCGCCGTCGGATGGGTAGAAGTCGCCCTCCACCGACGCTCAGAGGACAGGAACTTGGATCCCACCACCATTCTCGAATCGGACCACCGCGAGATCGAGCGCCTCTTCGCCGAGATCGAAGAGGCCAGCGGTGACGCCCGGATCCCGCTCGTGCAGCAGCTCCTGACGACGCTGCGTGCGCACATGACGCTCGAGGAGGAGGTGGTCTATCCGGCGATCTCGGCGGTGACCGCCGACGACGCCGAGGTCGAGAACAAGAACGAGCACGCAGTCGCACGCGCAAACCTGGACGAGGCCGAGAGGTTCCTGGGCGGCGAGCCTGGGCTAAGTGCCGCGATGGCCGCCGCGCAGGCGGCCGTGTCCCATCACGTCGGGGAGGAGGAGCGGGACGTCTTCCCGAAGGCGCGCGAGGAAGGGCGAGACGTGCTCGATCGGATGCTGCCGTCGTTCGTCAAGCGACGGCAGGAGCTCGGTCTGCCGGTGCCTCCGGAGGCGCTCGCGACGGGCTGAGCGTCGCGCTAGCTCCGACTCGCTGCGCGCGTGTAGATCCGCGAGCGGCGCCGGCAAGGCGGCTCACAGCGACCTCGTCCGCGGACACGCGGAAGATCGACCCGCCGGGCGACGGATCGTCCGTTGTCTCAATCACTCACGAAGTTCTCGGTCCACCTACGCGCAACGTCTCTGAACGCCGGGTAGCGCGCGATGGTCGGGCCAGCACACGCGGCTCTGATCAGAACAGCCACAGCGCATTCGGTCGAAAGGTGTCCGTCGGACCTAGTCGTCGTGTGAGCTCCCCGAGGTCGTTATCCGTCACGTCGCCGGTCAACGCTCGAGTTCGGAGCAGGCCCCACTGCGACTGAACCGCGCCGAATTGAGCGAGCGCGTCGGCTGCGTGCACCTCGGGGTCGATGCCGAGCTCCGCGCGGCGTAGGTGTCCGACACCACTCCACAACGGAAGGCTCGACCTCGAGAGCCGGCGGAAGTCGTCGATGGCGGCGGTGTGGCCGCCGGTCGCAAGCGCCCATTCCGCTCGCTCCGCGAGGACCGCGGCGGCGGTGCCAGGCGTCTGTCGTGCCTTCTCCGCCTTTGCCAGCACCTCACGAGCGCGGACGACCTCGCCTTGCGCCCGGCGACATGCTGCGAGTGCACATCGGATCGTGGGCGTGAAGTCCTCGAAGCCCTCGGCCTGCAGCAACGCAATCGACGCTGTGAGTAGACGCTCTGCTTCGCTGAAGTCGCGTTCGGCGAAGCGAACGACGCCTTTGATCATGTCGTCCCACGCTGCCCACTTCGCCTCTGCGATGCGCATGTACCCAGTCCGGCAAACGTCGTCGGCGTCGATGTAGCGCCCCTGCCAGAGGAGGGACTGGCCAATCTCGAATGTTGTTCGCGCGACACGCTCCGGCCAGTCGTATATGGGGTTATCAAGGTCCTCTCTCGAGTCCCTCGCGACGAGTTGCGGCACCGCGGCTCCTACGCGCCCCCGAACGCCGGCTGCGGGATCGCCTCACGACGCTGTCGGTCTCGCGGTGCTGGTTCACTGTGGCGGTGACTGGAGTTGACGTCTTCGCGGGCGAGATCTGTGGCGTCGGTTCGATGCTCGGCGTGCGCGTCGTCATCGGCCGTTGGCCGGTGTCACCGTTTGGTCCCGTGGCCGACGCGATGGTCGAGGACCCAGCTGGGCGCCGAGTCTTCATCGCCCAAGACGAAGCACTCGTCGGCTACGTCAGCTCGATCTACTCCTTTGACGACGTGGTCGTTGGACCGGTCGACTGTGAACGGAGCCCTGATCGGCTCCGGTTTCGCGGCGGCCACTTGTGGCTTGATGTCACCCTGGGTCGCCGCGATGTCCTGGGCTGGGCGTTGCGTACCGTGCCTCACCGAGTGGCAATGAACGAGACGTGGGTGACGTTCACGCACATGGTGGCGCGTGGGCTGCTGCGCGGTGTGCGGACTCGCGGGACCACGCCAGGCGGGACCGAGCTCTACGCGGCAACCGATCGCCATCGGGTGAGCGCGATCCGCGGAAGCTGGAACAACACTGACCTGGGCGACCTGCGAGACGTTCATCCGCCAGTGAGGTTTGGTTTCAGTTCAACGCCGCGGCAACCGTCGATCGTCGAGATCACCACAATGGTTCATCGGACGAGCGGGTAGCCGCTGGCGACTGTCAGAACTGGTCCCCGGAGCGACTTGCGCAGCCCACGCGACTGTTACAAAACGCCGGGAGTCCGGCGCCACGGAACGCTGGCGCACGATTACGTAGCAGACTTCCCTCGTGGTTCGGCGAGAAGCGATGAGGTGCGAGCGTGATCGTGTCACGGGCTCCGGCCTCGCACGATCTGTGTGGCGAGACGCGGCCGGCGTTTGGGGGCCAGCCGCATTCGTTCTCGCGACGCTGCTCGGCGCACGACGACAATCTGGCTACTCCCACCGACGCCACCACATCAGCGGGCTTGCGGCAGACCACACACGCTCAGCCGTCGTCATGATCCCAGGCTTCATGACGCTCGGCGCGGCGACGCTGGCGATGCCGAGCGATCACCGAGGACAGCGAGCGCTGCTACGGGTGGCCGGGGTCGGGACGATTCTGGCCGGGGGGTTCCGCTGTAGCGACATGTCCTGCCCAGACCCGACGAAGGACCGGGAAGCGACCGCGACCGACTCCGCCCATGCGATCGCCAGCATCGTCACGTTTGTCGCCTGGACCCTTCTGCCCGTCGTTGATGCCAGCCACCGACAATCGCCGACATCCCGAGCGATCACCGTCGGAAATGGTGTCGCGACCGCCGTCGGCTTCATCACGGCCGGACTGACGCATCGGTCCGACGATCCCAACAAGGGAATCGCGCAGCGCGTCTTCCTCGGATCCGTCTTCGCCTGGTACGTCATCAATGCCATCCGGCGGCTGTCACGACCATCCGGTATCCGCGCCCGGTAATTGCTCCGCCGACCGCCCTCAAACGCCGGTTCGACGGCACGCCGAGGCGCCGTTCGGAGCGTGCTTGCCAGTCGGAGCGGCCGTGGTTCTGCGCTGCACGTTCTGTATCCGCGACGCGCACTGCTGGGTGATCAGATGTTGCTCATGACATTCAAGAGCAGCCCGTTGGGGTCCACCATGAGGAAGTGGCGCTGCCCGTGACCCTCATTTCGAATCTCGGCGGCGATCTCGGCGCCGAGTCGCTTCGCCCGTTCGTAGGCCTCGTCTACGTCGTCGACGTGAAACGTGAGAACGACTCCAGACGGACCCGACGACCGGTCCCGTCCGGCGAACAGCTCGCTGTCGGGTTTGACGAATCCGATGTTGAATCGACGGTCGTCGGCAGACATGAGCTGCAGGTACCAGTCGTCAAGCTCGACACTGACCTCAAAATCAAACATCGCGGAGTAGAAATCACGACTGCCAACGAACGCTTCTGAGGCCAGGTTCGGAACGATGCGAACCACCTTCATGGCACATCTTTCCCTTCGGTGAGTTGTGCTGATGCCTCCAGCGTGGCGGGCCCAGGCGAACCCGACACGCGGTACCCCACAACCCCGGGCTCGCAGATAGCGCCGAGGCGTCGATATGGGCGGCTGCTCGGTTCTGCTGGCGCGAAAGCGACTCGCCAAGGTGCTTTCGCTCCTGCAGAACCAAGCCACGAGTTGAGGTGGCGCGATTGTGCGTTGGGACGTCGCTTTCGCGCCGGCAGAACAAGTCGTCCTCGCCCGGCGTGCCAATGTTGATTGCGCTCGCCGAGCCGGCGATCGGTGTCGTTGGCGAGCGGGAGCCCGCGGCCGTTGTCAAGGTGCCCGCCGGCTGTGGGCTCTGCGAAACCGTCGTAGTGCAACGCGTTAAACGATGGACACAGGACAGGAGCGCACTCTGCGGACTGGGTGGACGAGTCGCTGGTCCCAGCGTGGGGTGCGCCGAGTGCCCGTGGCTGGGGCTTTCGGCAAGGCGCCCGGCAAGTGGCATGTGTGCGAACGCCAACTCGCGGGTAGCCGCAAACCCCGCTAACGAATTTAGGAGGGCACGTGGATATCGACGTCAGTCTGTTGGATCGACTTGAGCAGGAGCACCGGAACGTGGAAGCGATCTTCGGCAGGATGGACGGCGCCACCGACGAATCCGAACAGCGCTCGTTGTTCCAAGAACTGGAAACCGCGCTCACCCCGCATATGCAAACCGAGGAGAGTCAGGTCTACCCGGTCCTCGCCGAAGTCGATGAGGAGATGGCAGCGGAAGCCGAGAATGAGCACGGCGAGGCCCGTGACGCGCTGGCTGCGCTCAAGGGTCAGATTGGAATGCCCGGCTTCAATGCGGCTCTGGAAACACTCAAGAGCGGCATTGAACACCATGTGGAGGAAGAGGAAGGCCAGACCTTCCCGAAGCTTCGACAGGCGGCCGGAAGCTAGCGGCACCCGCTGCGATCGGGCTTCGGTCCACGGGGCCGGTCGATGAAGGGGACGTCGGCGGTGTGGATCCCAATCTGCGGAGTTCACCCCGACGTCGGAGGGCGGCTTAGCGGCGTCGCTTTGCGGGAAGCGTAAGCCCATGAACGGCCACGAGGACACGAAGATCACTCGAAGCGGGGGGCCACCCGACGTGGTCGTTAGGTTCGGTCAGGACCGGGCGGCGCCCGGAGTTGTTCGGCGTGCGCTGGCCCGCTTGTTCGATGGAGAGGACGATCCGATCGCGCACGACGCGCTGCTGTCGGCCAGCGAACTTGTCTCGAACGTTGTTCTGCACACCGACGGGGGCGGCGAGATTCGCGCGTGGGATCCGAAACCGGATGTGCCGATGCGGATGGAGGTCGAGGACAGCGATCAGTCGATCCCCGAGCCCCTGCCTTCCCCCAACCCCGGCCACAGCGGAGGACGTGGGCTAATGCTGCTCGACCGGCTCAGCGACGCCTGGGGGGTGTTCACCACCGCGGTTGGCAAGGTGGTGTGGGCCGAGTTCGACCGAGACCGCCGCCGCAACCGAGCTTCGAGGGTGGGCCGCAGCCCTCGGTGATGCGGCGCTCCGTCCGAAACGCCGGCAGTGGCACGGTCGGTAGCGCGTCTGTGCCGGAGTCGCGCAGCGCGCCGTGGTCAGCTAGTGCGCTTGATGACGGTGTAGGCGATGTCGTCCGGGGCGTCGACGCCGATCGTTGAGGCGATGGCGTTGGAGATGTCTCGCGCGCTGCCGTGTCGCGCCGCCTGCACCGTGCGATTTAGGTCGTGAAGGCCATCCTCGAGATGGCGTCGTTGTTCGACGAGTCCATCCGTGAAGTCGATCAGGGTGGAACCGGTTGCGAACCTCATGGTCGCGACCTGGGGCGCCGCGCCGCCCATTCCGAGCACGGGACGTCTGCCGCTTTCAAGCAGTGTGGGGGTGCCCTGTTGATCGATGACAAGGGCTGGCGGATGGCCGGCTGACACGTACGTGATCGTGTCCGTTTCCGTGTCGATCACATGCACGCTGAGCGTTGCGACGAACTCCTTCTCTGGCAAGTTGAGTTGGCGCTCCGCCCGGTCGAAAACCACGTCGAGTTGATCCGAATACAGCAGGACGAGCGCGTTGATCGCGCCCCGGATCTGCGTCATACGGGCGGCGGCTTGAATGCCGTGTCCGCAGATATCACCGACAACGACGGCGGTGCGTGTCGGCGTGATGTGCACGAAGTCATACCAGTCACCACCGAAACCGAGTGCGTTGTTGGCTGCGATGTACTCGGCGGCAATGTCCAGACCGCTGCGAAGACCAGTGCTGGACAGCAGCGCGTACTGCAAGGAGCGGACGAACTGCATGCGGGCATCGCCGACCTGGCTGCGGTCCAGTGCCTGGGCGCACATCTCCGACACCGTCGTCAGCAACGAACGGGCGAGCGGTGTGAACACGGTAGCTGTGCTCCAGCCGACGCCGATCGCACCGGCCACTGACCGATCGGGGCGGAAAAGCGGCACCGATGCG
>DASQTR010000094.1:0-5827 GCA_035641795.1 Ilumatobacter sp. | reverse complement strand
CGCAAGGGAGAGTTGATCATCGCCGCCGCCGAGCGCGCCGGCCTCTACATCCCCCGCTTCTGCTACCACCCGCGGATGAAGCCGGTCGGCATGTGCCGGCAGTGTCTGGTCGAGGTCGACAGCGGGCGCGGTCCAGCGATCATGCCCTCCTGCATGTTCCCGGTCGCTCCCGACATGAAGATCGACACCGAGTCGGCGACCGTCAAGCGGGTGCAGGAGGGCATGCTCGAACTGCTGCTGGCGAACCATCCGCTCGACTGCCCCGTCTGCGACAAGGGCGGTGAGTGTCCGCTGCAGGACCAGGCCTTCACCCACGGGCCCGGCGAGAGCCGCTACATCGAAGCCAAGCGCAACTTCGAGAAGCCGATCCCCGTGAGTGAGAACGTGCTACTCGACCGCGAACGGTGCATCCTGTGCGACCGCTGCACGCGTTTCGCCGACGAGGTGGCCGGCGACAAGCTGATCGCCTTCATCCGGCGCGGCAACCAGACAGAGGTCAACACCTTCCCCGACGAGCCGTTCTCCTCGTACTTCTCGGGTAACACGGTCCAGATCTGCCCGGTGGGGGCGCTGACCGCGCGGCCCTACCGCTTCAAGGCGCGGCCATGGGATCTGGCCCAGATCGATTCGACCTGCATGACGTGCTCGGTCGGTTGCCGGATCTCGATCCACGCCAGCCGCGACCAGTTGGTGCGCTATCAGGGCGTCGACACCGGTGAGGACTCGGTGAACTGGGGCTGGTTGTGCGACCGCGGGCGATTCAATTTCGAAGCCGTCGAGTCGACCGAGCGTCTCTCCGGTCCGCTCGTGCGCACCGGCGAGGGCTTCGAGCCCATCTCGTGGGGCAGCGCCATGGCCGCGGCCAAGCAACTTGCGGAAGAGGCGGCGACGATCGGGCTGCTCGGCGGAGCCCGAACCACCAATGAGGGCGCGCTGGCCTGGGCGCGCCTCGCCGACGCGCTCGACGTCGAATACCGCGACGCGCAACTGGGTGACGGTCTTCCGGCGGAAGTGCTCGGGCTCCCGCGCGCCACGATCGAAGACGCCGCCAACGCCGCCACCGTCATCCTGCTCGGGCCGGACATCAAGGAAGAGCTGCCGGTGCTCTATCTGCGCCTGCGGGACGCGGTGGAGCAGAAGCGCACGCGCATCATCGAGCTCTCGTCGCGCACGACGGGGATGACACGGTCGGCGTGGCGCAGCGTGCGCTACCTGCCCGGTGCCGGACCGGCGGAGATCCAACGCACACTCGCCGACGGTGAGGTGGCGGCCCAACTCGGCGCCGGCCCGGTGGTCGTTGTCGCCGGGCGCGGCAACCTCGCCGAGTCGCAGGAGGCCGCGGTCGCATCGTTGCGGGCGGTGCTCGATGCCGTGCCGGCTGCGCGGGTGCTGCCCGCGTTGCGCCGCGGAAACGTGGTCGGCGCACTCCAGCTGGGCCTCGCCCCGACCGACCCCGACCACGACGCGACCGCGACGTTGCGCGCCGCCGCCGACGGCAAGCTCGACCTGCTCGTACTGCTCGGCGCCGATCCGCTCAACGACTGCCCCGATCCGGCACTGGCGCGTCGCGCGCTGACCGGCGCACGCCGCATCCTCTCGATCGACACGTTCCTGTCCGACTCGACGCAGCAGGCCGACCTCGTGCTCGCCGCTGCCGCGTTCGCCGAGCAGGACGGTACGACCACCAACCTCGAAGGCCGCGTGGCGCCCGTTGCGCAAGCGGTCACGGCGCACGGCACCTCGCGGCCGGACTGGATGATCGCCGCCGAGCTGGCGTTGATGTTCGGGCGCGACATCGGGTTCGACACCATCCAGTCGGCGAGCGCGAGCGTGGCGGCCGCGGAGATTCGCCGGTTCGGGCCGCTCCCCGACGGCGCAGCCACGGAACCGCCACCGAACAGCTACGACTACCGGTTGGTCGTCAGTCGCAAGTTGTACGACTGCGCCGTGGGAACGGTGAACTCGCCGTCGCTGGCGCCGCTCGTCGCGGGCAAAGGCGCCCACATCCACCCGCTCGACCTCAACCGCGTCGGTGTCGCCGACGGCACCGACGTCAAGCTCGTCGGTGTGCGCGGCTCGATCGTGCTGCCGCTCGTTGCCGATGAGGCCGTCCAGCGCGGCACGGTCTGGGCGGCCTTCAACCAGGCGGGCCCCGACATCACCGATCTCGTCGACGCCGCAGCCGCGGTCACCGACGTGCGGATCGAGAGACTGTGATGAGCGGTATCACCGTTCACTGCGTTCCCCGGCCACGCAGGCCGGTTTTGGCCGCTCGCTCGCTGGCGCTTCCTCGCTCGCACCCGCGGAGTGACGAACGATGAAACTGCTCGCGGCCGACCCGATGATCGAGACCGACGACTGGTGGTGGGAGGTACTGGCGATCGTCGCCGCCAAGGTGCTGGCGATCTTCGTGATCGGGCTCGTCGCCACCATGTTCATGGTCTGGTTCGAGCGCAAGATCGTGTCGGGCATGCAGAACCGCATCGGCCCCAACAAGGCCGGACCGTTCGGTTTGCTGCAGACGCTCGCTGACGGCACCAAACTGTTCTTCAAGGAAGACCTGCTGCCCGACAGGGCCGACCGGTTGGTGTTCCGGTTCGCTCCCTTCCTCGCCTTCGTGCCCGCCTTTCTGCTGTGGTCGGTGATCCCGCTCGGCGGCGACTTCACCGGCGACAACGACGGAACCGTCGAGTGGTTCGGGCACGTGACACGCATCCAGCTCGCCGACCCGCCGGTCGGCATCCTTCTTGTCTTGGCGTTGAGCTCGATCAGCGTCTACGGAATGATGCTCGCCGGTTGGTCGTCGGGCTCCAAGTACCCGCTGCTGGGCTCGGTCCGCGCCTCGGCCCAGATGATCTCGTACGAGGCGGCGCTCGGCCTCAGTCTCGCCGCCGTGCTCGTCATCGCCGGCACGCTGTCGACGTCCGGCATCGTCGACGGGCAGGACGGCGTCGGTAACTGGCACATCGTCACCACCGGTTTCATCCCGTTCGTGATCTTCCTGATCGCCATGACGGCTGAGCTCAACCGCCCGCCGTTCGACCTGGTCGAAGCCGAGCAGGAGCTCGTGGGAGGGTTCAACACGGAGTACTCGTCGATCCGCTTCGCGCTGTTCTTTCTCGCCGAGTTCATGAACGTGATCACGATGAGCGCCATCGTCGTCACGTTGTTCCTCGGCGGACCCCAGCCGCTCTGGGTGAACGAGGGCAGCTGGCTCGGCGAGCGCCTGCCCGATGCCCTCGTCGGGCTCGACATCTTCGGGTGGGCCGGTCCCTTCGCCGGCACGCTTTGGGTGATCCTCAAGGTGCTGGCGTTCTTGTACGTCTACGTGTGGTTCCGGGCCACGCTGCCGCGGTTGCGCTACGACCAACTGATGGACTTCGGCTGGAAGCTGCTGATTCCCGTTGCGCTGGGTTGGCTGCTCGTGCTGACGGCGATCCAGCTCGGGCGTGACGAGGACTGGAACGTGTTCGCCGTCGTCGCCGTCTGCCTCGCCGCGCTCGGCGCCGCCTATCTGTTGTTCAGCGTCGCCCTCAGCGTCAGCCGCCGCAACCGTGAGCGTCAGGGGGCGGCCTTCTGATGGGTTATCTCGACGGCTTCCTCGTCACGCTGCGCCAACACAAGCTGTTCGGCGGCAAGCGCGTCACGACCGAGTACTCGGGCGGCCGCGGTGCCCGCAGGAAGGGCAGAGCCACCGACCCTGACGTCGCCCACGACACCAAGATGGCGAAGCCGGAGCGGATGCACGGGCGACACGTGCTCAACCGTTACGAGGACGGCATGGAGAAGTGCATCGGGTGCGAGCTCTGCGCGGCGGTGTGCCCGGCGGAGTGCATCTATGTGCGCGGCGCCGACAACGATCCCGAGAACCCGACTTCGCCCGGTGAGCGCTTCGGCTTCGTGTACGAGATCAACTACCTGCGCTGCATCCATTGCGATCTGTGTGTGGAGGCCTGCCCCACCGAGGCGATCACCGAGTCGAAGCTGTTCGAGTACTCGTTCACCAATCGCCAGGACGGGATCTACACCAAGGCGGAGCTGCTCGTCGACGAGTCGGGCAAGCCGAAGCAGCTGCCGTGGGAAGACTGGCGCGAAGGTGAGGACGCCAACACGTCGGGCTGGATGCGCGCAACGTCGCCGAACGGTGACGCCACGTTCGGCGGCGTCGTGGCATGGAGCGGCGAGCGCGGCTACGGGGTCAGGCCACCCGAACCAGCACAAGAAGAAGCCGACGTGTGATGAGCACATTGCGTGAGGCGCCGAGGGAAGCGCCAGCGACGAGGCGCACGCGGCGCGAGGAGGAAGCGCAGCGGACGACGAGCCCGCCATCGATAGAGGCCGACGAGCGAGGGCATCGATAATGGAGATGATCGTCTTCATCCTCGCCTCGGCGATGGTGCTCGCTGGCGCGGTCGGCGTGATCGTGCGCGCCAATCCCGTGCATGCCGCGCTCTCGCTGGTGCTGACCTTGTTCGGGGTCGCCGTGCACTTCGTGGCCCTCGGCGCCCACTTCCTTGCCGCCGTCCAGGTGATCGTCTATGCCGGCGCCATCGTGGTGCTGTTCCTGTTCGTGATCATGCTGCTGGGCGTCGACAAGGCCGACGATCTGTCGATCGAGCCGTTCCCCATCCAACGCCCGCTGGCGGTCGTGGTCGGCGTCGGAATGGCCGGGCTGGTGATCGCCGCCATCGTGCGCGCCCGCGACCGGATCGTCGAGGGCACGCCACTCGACTCGTCGGGCGACTCGAACATCAGGCAGCTCGCCGACAACCTGTTCCAGGACTGGGTGTTCGCGTTCGAGTTCACCTCGATCCTGCTGATCGTTGCCGTCGCCGGCACGGTGCTGCTGGCGCGCCGGACGAAGAAGGCCGGTGACGAGTGATCGCCGCTGCCGAGCCGACCACCACCTATTACCTGACGCTGTCGGCGGTGCTGTTCTCGATGGGCACGGTCGGCGTGCTCGTGCGGCGCAACCCGCTCGTGATCTTCATGTGCATCGAGTTGATGCTGAATGCCGTCAACCTCAGCTTCGTCGCCCTGTCCGCCCGCTTCGGCAACATCGACGGCCAGACCGCGGTGTTCTTCGTACTCGTGGTCGCCGCCACCGAGGTCGTGGTCGGCCTCGGCATCATCATCGCCATCATCAGGCGGCGGCCCGGCGTGACGACCGACGACCTCGCCGAGTTGCGCGGATGAGCAGGCGCACCGAGCGAACGGGCCGGGGCTGACCGACGTGCTCGAGGTCATCTGGCTGATCCCCGCCTTTCCGCTCGCCGGGTTCCTGCTGCTCCTCCTGTTCGGCCGCCGCCTCGGCGAGCCGTTCGCCGGCGTGCTGGCGTCCGCGATGGTGCTCGCCTCGTTCGTCGTGTCCGTCGGCGCCTACGCCGACATGCGGTCGATGGACGAGGCCGAGCGTTCGCACGTCGAGACCCTGTTCACGTGGATATCGGTCGGCGGGCTGCACATCGACCTGGCGTTCCTCGCCGATCCGTTGTCGATCACGATGTGCTTGTTCGTCACCGGCGTGGCCTTCCTGATCCACGTCTTCTCGATCGGGTACATGCACGGAGACCCGAAGTTCTCGAAGTTCTTCCTCTACCTCAACCTGTTCGTGCTGGCGATGACGCTGCTGGTGCTCGGAGAGAACCTGCTCGTCACGTTCCTGGGATGGGAGGGCGTCGGCACGTGCTCCTACCTCCTCATCTCGTTCTGGTTCACGAGCGAGGCCAACGCCTCGGCCGGCAAGAAGGCGTTCGTCACGAACCGCATCGGCGACTTCGGGTTCATGGTGGCGATGTTCCTCGCCTTCACCGCTGTCGGGACGCTT
>DASQTR010000093.1:0-2768 GCA_035641795.1 Ilumatobacter sp. | reverse complement strand
GCATCGCCGTAGCGGAGATCAATTCAGAGTCCCACGGATCCCGAAGCACCCCGCACGGACCCCGCGGCGACGAGGCAATCCCGACCACGCGTACCACAGAGGAAAACGCGGCGCGGGCAAGACTGACCAGAGGGCTTCTGCGGGGTAGGAGGTTGTCGTGACCAGGCTGGTGTCGTTCCTCGCTTTCCTCACCGTCGTCGCCGTGGCGGCGGTCGCATTCGGCGAACCGGCGGGCGCGGTCGTCACCGTGCAACGCGCCGAGATCAACAACGGTCAGCTCCGCCTGGAAGGGACCGCCGTCGCCAACCGCGACATCACCGTCGACGGCGTCGTGATGGGCCGCTCGGAGGGTGGTGGCCAGTTCCGCATCGAGCGCTCGCCATACTCAGCTCCGGCTGACTGCACGGTGGATGTCAACGACGGCTCGGCGACCGCGGCGGTTGCACGACTGGCGGGATGCGCGGTTGCGGCACCGACGACGACGGCCGCGCCCACGACGACCACCACGGTCGTGGCTGCGACCACGACCACCAGCGTCGCGCCGGCGACCACCACGACGACTGCTCCGCCGTCGGCGGCCGGGTTCCGCATCGTCACCACGTCGCCGTTGCCCAACGCCAACGTCGGCACGGAGTACACGGCGTTCATCGAGGCGCTTGGCGGCAACGGGGGCCCGATTCGCTGGAGTCTCGTCGCCGGAAGGGTGCCGGCCGGTCTGCGGTTCGTCGGTGACGACTTTCGGCTGATCCAAACGACAGGTGTCGTCGGCACTCCGACTCAAGTGGAGACGACGACATTCGCGGTGGAGGCGCGCGACGCCGCCGGCGCCACGACTCGTCGCACCTTCACCCTCACCGTGGATCCGCCGCTGCCGCTCGAGATCACCAACCAAGGCAACGTGCTCGCCACGGGCACGGTCGGGCAACCCTACGCCACCAACCTGTTCGCCTTCGGTGGCGTGCGTCCATGGACCTGGTCGATCATCGGCACCCTGCCACCCGGTCTGCGTCTCGACGGCAATCAGATCTCGGGGACGCCGACGACGGCCGGTTCGTTCACCTTCACCGCTCGGGTGCGCTCGACCGACGGCCAGCAGGCCGAGCGCGTTTTCACCATCAACATCAACCCGCGCACCTGAACGGCATCATGTCGCGTACGGCCATGGCCGGTCGCGGCTGGCAACGGCTGGGCCCGCCCGAGCGCCGAGTGCAATTGGGCGGTCAGGCCCTGAGGAGCCGCGACGTGCCTCGCCACCCCTGAACCGGTGACGTTGGAGCTTTGGCCGTCGTCGACCGCTTGATCGCTCGCTTGCTGACGCGAGCGCCCCGAATCGCTGTTCGGCGGTCGCGCCACGGTGGCTGTCGGTGACGCTCGTCGGCCACCCTCGACGGCGGTCCAGTGCTTGCCGTCGTCGTCGGCCGCCAACGTCTGCTAGTCGCCGAGCGCCGGGGGCCCGGCGGCCAGGGCGTCGACCGCGGCCTCGAGCGCCGTGAACCGGGTGCGGTCGTCGCCAGCCACGACATAGGCGGCGGTGTAGGCGGCCGCGACCACCGCGTCGCGTTCCTCGGGGGTCTCGGCAGCGGCCAGCGACTCGGCGACCTCGGCCAGCAGCCCGTCATCGGGACGCGGGGCGTAGCGGTCGAGGATGGTGCGGGCGGTCACGGCGTCAAGAAGCTGTCGAGCGCGGCGAGCAGGTCGGTCGGCTTGACGTCGACCGGCGGGTCGGTCACCCGGGCGATCGCTCGCGCCATCGCCTCGAGCACCGCAGGCCCTCGCCCGCCATCTCGAGTGCCACGGCACCGGCCAGCACAATCTGCTGCTGGTTTGTGACGACGGCCGGCCGCTGCGCCGCCAACGTTTCGGGGTGGTGTGGGACCAGCTCCGCCGACGCGCCGGTCTACCCGAGGCCCGGTTCCACGACACCAGGCACACCTACGCCAGCGTGCTGCTGTCGGGTGGGGTGTCGGTGGCAGCGGCCGCCGAGTACCTCGGGCACTCGCCCGCCGAGCTGCTACGGACCTACGCCCATTTGATGCCAGCCGACCACGACCGGGCCCGGTCAGTGGTGCAGTCGGCGTTCGACCGTGACACTTCCGGTGTCACCGGCGTGTCACGGGTGGTGTCGGACTGAGGGCTACGACGCCCTGACCTGCGGCGATGGCGTCCACTCGGCGTGGAGGTGTTTGATCCCGTTGATGAAGCCCGAACGCAGGCGAGCGGGCTCGCCGACCGCGTGGATGTCGGGTACGCGGCGCAGCAGCTCGCGGAACATCACCGAGACCTCCCGGCGCGCCAGGTGGGCGCCGAGGCAGAAGTGGGGGCCGGGGCCCCCGAAGCCGACGTGGTCGTTGGGCGTGCGGCCGATGTCGAACCTGTGCGGGGCGGCGAACACCGCTTCGTCGCGGTTGCCCGACCAGTACCAGAGCACGACCTTCTCGCCCGCGGAGAAGATGTGGTCGCCGAGGCGCGTCCCGTCGGTGGTGACGGTCCGCCGGAAGTGGATGACCGGCGACGACCAGCGAACGATCTCCTCGACCGCCGTGGGGGTCAGGCCGTCGAGGTCGTCGAGCCAGCGCTGCTTCTGCTCGGGATGCTCGCTGAGGGCCCACAGCCCGTGGGCGATGGCATTGCGGGTGGTCTCGTTGCCGGCCACCACCAGCAGGATGAAGAACGACGCCAGCTCCTGCGGCGACAGGTGCTCGCCGTCGACCTCGCTGGTCACGAGCGCCGAGACCAGGTCGTTGCCCGGGTCGCGCTGGCGGGCCTCG
>DASQTR010000092.1:0-2140 GCA_035641795.1 Ilumatobacter sp. | reverse complement strand
AGCGTCGCGACAAGGTCGCCCTCGAGCAGTACCGCGCGGAGGGCTACCTCGCCGACGCGATGGTGAACTACCTGATGACGCTCGGGTGGTCGCCGGGTGACGACGAGATCGTGCCGTGGTCGCGGATGGAGCCTGCGTTCCGCCTCGAGGACGTCAACAAGTCGCCGGCCTACTTCGACCTCAAGAAGCTCGCCGCCTTCAACGGCGAATACATCCGGAAGCTCTCGATCGACGAGCTCGTCGCCGCGTGCAACCCGTGGCTCCCCGAGTCATGGGACCGTGAGCGGTTTCGCCAGATCGCCCCACACATCCAGGAACGGATGGTCACGCTCGCCGATGCCGCCACCGCCGTCGACTTCATGTTCATCGACGACCCGGTGATCGACGAGGCGGCGTGGCAGAAGGCGACATCGACGGAGTTCGCGGCGCCGCTGTTGCGCGACCTGGTGTCCGCGTACGAGACGTGCACCTGGGACGCGTCGACACTGAAGGCGGTGATGGACGACCTCGCCGCTCGTTATGACGTCAAGCGCAACGCCCAGGCCGCGGCGCGCGTCGCCGTCACCGGACGTTCCGCCGGCCCGCCCCTGTTCGAGGTGCTCGAAGTGATGGGCCGCGACGAGTCGCTCCGACGCCTCCACGCGGGCGTCTCCCGGTTGTCATGACCGACGAAACGATCGAGACCGACGCCCCAGTGCGCGATCGAGGCGCGGACGCCCCCGATCGCTCACACAACCGGCCGTGGAAGAAATGGTCGTGGAGGAAGTGGTTGTTGATCGGGTTCGCCGGAGTGGCCGGGGTGTGCGTCGTCTACTACCTCGTCACCCTGTTGCAGGTCGTGCGCGCCGGTCGCGAGACCGACCCAGACCCGGCGGAGGCGATCGTCGTGCTCGGGGCCGCCCAGTACGACGGGCGGCCCTCGCCGCAGCTCGCGGCCCGGCTCGACCACACTGTCGAGCTGTTCGCCGACGGCGTGGCGCCGGTCGTGATGGTGACCGGCGGCAAGCAGCCCGGCGATCGCTTCACCGAGGCGGAGGCCTCGGCCGACTACCTCGTCGACCGCGGTGTACCGGAGGCGGCGATCATGCGTGAGGACGAGGGCCGCACCACCTATGAGTCGCTCGACGCCGCCGCCGACCAGTTGCTCGACGTAGGGCTTGATGACGTCGTGCTCGTCACCGACCCGTACCACTCGCTGCGCAGCCGGCTGATCGCCGAGGAGGTGGGCCTCGACGCCGACGTCGCGCCGACGCCGACCAGTGTGGTGACGGGCTGGTCGTCGTTCCGACGCGAGCTCGCCGAAGCCGGGGGAGTGGCGGTCGGGCGGGTCATCGGGTTCGACCGGCTCAGTGATCTGACCGGATGAGAAGCCCCGTGGCGGCCGTTGACCGGAGCGATACACTCGTCGCTCGCTCCGATGGGGTGTGGTGTAACAGGCAACACAGCAGATTCTGGTTCTGTTATTCGGGGTTCGATTCCTCGCACCCCAACCAACCGGCCCCGCCGGTCGACATAGTCCGGCAGGTAGTGTCGGGCGGCGCAGCTTGGCCCGTTCGTCTAGAGGCCTAGGACACCACCCTCTCAAGGTGGCGGCACGGGTTCGAATCCCGTACGGGCTGCTAAACCCCAGCTCAGACTCGTGCATACGCGACGATTGTTGTTGCGAGCACAACTGCACGTCGCTGGTCGTCGCCGAGCAGCGCTGAGTAACAAAGCTCAGCCAGGTGGCTTGACGACACACCGAGTCGAGGAAAGCGAAAGACCGCCGATTGCGCCCATCAAGGGAGATGGAAGATCTCTGCGATCTGCCCCATCATCTCGTCGGCGTGGCCCCCCGAGCCCTCGAAAAAGGGTGCCATCATCGCCTGCCACTTGGCGTTCACCGGCTCACTGCTCATTGCGGCGAGCGCATTCTCGAATGTGCCGGCGGTCTCGAAGTAGCCGATCAGAAGCCCGTCTTCGGTGAGGAACAGCGAGTAGTTGTGCCATCCGCTGCGGGTGAGGGCGGCAAGCATTTCGGGCCAGACGTGTTGGTGGTTTGCCTTGTACTCTTCGAGCGCCGTGCGTTTGACGCGGAGGGTGAAACACACTCGGTTCATCTTGGAGCACCTCGTCGGGCGGGCGGTCGGGTGACCGGCGG
>DASQTR010000091.1:0-3397 GCA_035641795.1 Ilumatobacter sp. | reverse complement strand
GCGGTGATCACCGCCTCGTGGAACTCTGTGTGATCGGCGACCGTCTCGGGCACGGACGCTCGCTCGAGCGTGTCGTCTGTCGCGGAGGTGATGGTGAAGTACACGGCACCGTTCGGCTGGCCGTTCACGGTCGCCAACGCCCACGCGTCGGAGACGGCGATCGCGCCCGTGTCGGCATCCTCTCCTGAACCGCAGGTGGATAGGAGCAGAACCGCGGCGCAGGCGGCGAGGAGGGGCAGGGGCCGGACGTTGCTCAGCGCGCCCACGGCCCGGTCGGCGAGACCGAGCCGGGGCCACCGGTGAGCACGTCGACGCCGTCGTCGGTCACCAGCACGGTGTGCTCGAACTGCGCAGTGCGCCTGCCGTCGGCGGTGACCGCCGTCCAGCCGTCGTCCCACATCTTGTGCTGCCAGGTGCCGAGCGTGATCATCGGCTCCACCGTGAACGTCATGCCGGGCCGCATGATCATCGACCCGCGTGAGTCGTAGTAGTGCAGGATCTGGATCTCGGTGTGGAACTGCTCGCCGATGCCGTGGCCGACGAACGCCCGCACGACGCCCAGCCGGTGGGCCCGGGCGTGCTCCTCGATGGCGCGGCCGATGTCGCTGATCGGGCGGCCGGGCTTGACCGCCTCGATCCCCTTCCACATGCACTCCTCGGTGATGCGGACGAGGTCACGGCTCTGCTGGTCGACGTCGCCGACGAAGAACGTGGCGTTGGTGTCGCCGTGCACACCACCGATGTAGGCGGTGACGTCGAGGTTCATGATGTCGCCGTCCTGCATCGCGCGCGTGTCGGGGATGCCGTGGCAGATCACTTCGTTGGCGGACGTGCAGAGGCTCTTGGGGAAGAAGTTGTAGTTGAGCGTGCTCGGGTAGGCGTTGCGCTCGATGTACAGCTGATGGGCGTAGGCGTCGACCTCCTCGGTCGTCATGCCGGGGCGGAGGTACTCGCCCGTCAGGCGCAGGATCTCGGCCGCCACCTTGCCGGCGTGGCGCATGCGCTCGATCACCTCTGGGGACTTGATCCGCGGCTCGTCCCAGTGGACGGGGGTGCCTGACTCGGCGTACGGCGGGCGCTCGATGTGGTCGGGCACGCTCCGCATCGGGGAGACGGCACCCTGCAGCACTCGACCCTCGGACCGCTTGTGACACCGCTTGTACTTGCGACCGCTACCGCACCAGCACGGATCGTTGGCCTGAGGCAGCAAGGCGGGGGCTTCGGCAACCGTTCGCATCAGGTCCTCCAGTGTAGAACCGATTCCCGCAACCGGTTACGGCGCCAGCCGGACGATCTCCCAGCCCTTGCCTGACCGGCGGTAGGCGAGGCGGTCGTGCAGGCGGCTCGTCCTTCCCTGCCAGAACTCCCAAGCGGTGGGCCGCAGCCGCCAACCGCCCCAGTACGGCGGGCGCGGCACCACCGCGTCGCCAAAGCGGGCCTCCAGCTCGGCGACGCGGGCATCGAGCTCGGCGCGGGACGCGATCGGCTGCGACTGGGGCGACGCCCACGCCCCGATCTGGCTGCTGCGTGGCCGCGACGCGAAGTAGTCGTCGCTCTCTGACGCGTCCACCCGGTCGATCGTGCCGCGCACCCTCACCTGACGGTGGAGATCGAGCCACCCGAACGTGGCCGCCGCGACCGGATTGGCGTCGAGCTGGCGGCTCTTGACCGAGTCGTAGTTCGTGTAGAACGCGAACCCGCGCGCGTCGGCTCCCCGCACCAGCACCATGCGCGCGTCCGGTTCGCCCGCGCCATCCACGGTCGACAGTGTCATCGCGTTCGGCTCGGCGACGCCGGCGTCGAAGGCGTCACGATGCCAGCGCTGCCATTGCGCCATCGGATCGGCGGCCATGTCGGCGACGTCGATCCCCGCGGTTTCGTACTGCACGCGCCGATCGCGGATCTCGTCGGTGCTCATGTGATCGTCGCGATGCCGCGCATGTAAGGCAGCAGCGCGCCGGGCACGGTGATCGAGCCATCCGCGTTACGGAAGTTCTCGACGATCGCCGCCCACACCCGCGGCACGGCGAGCGCCGAGCCGTTGAGCGTGTGCACCCACTGCGTGCCCTTCTGGGGGCGTCCGTCGGCGTCGACCGGCCGGTACCGCACGTTGGCGCGGCGCGCCTGGTAGTCGCTGAACCAGCTCACCGACGAGACCTCGAGCCACTGGTCGGCACCCGGCGCATACACCTCGATGTCGAAGCTGCGGTGGTGGGTCTGACCCATGTCTCCCGTACAGATCTCGATGATCCGGTACGGCAGCTCGAGCGCCGCGATCGTGGCCTCCGCGCGACCGACCATCTCGTCGAGCAGACCTGGTGCCTGCTCCGCCGTGGCCAGGGCGAGGATCTCCACCTTGTCGAACTCGTGGGCGCGCAGCATGCCCCGCGTGTCGCGACCGGCGGAGCCGGCCTCGCGCCTGTAGCACGGGCTGTACGCCATGAACCGCACCGGCAACTGCGCCTGGTCGAGCACCTCGCCCGCGTGAATCGACGTGAGCGGCACCTCCGCGGTGGGGATGCACCAGAGGTCGTCGCGCTCGATTGCGAAGGCGTCGTCGGCGAACTTGGGGAGCTGCCCCGTCGACGTGAGCGTCGCCGTCGACACCAGTGACGGGGGGCGGATCTCCTCGAACGCGTCGGCGTTGCGGTCGAGCGCCAGCTGGCAGAGTGCCCTCGCCATGGTGGCACCCGCTCCGCGCTGCATCGTCCACATCGACTTGGCGATCTTGGCGGCACGCTCGTTGTCGAGGATTCCGAGCGCGGTCGCCGTCTCCCAGTGCGGCACCCGCCGGTAGTCCGGAATCGAGTCGGGCAGGAAGGGTCCCTTGACGATCGGGTTGTCGGCGTCGCTGACGCCATCTGGGGCGTCGGGGTGCGGCAGGTTGGGGATCACCAGCAGTTGCTGGCGGAGCCGCTCGCTGACCTCGTCGTGCTCGTCGGCGAGCAGCTTCTCCGTGCCGCCGAGCGTGCGGCTCGCCTCCTGGAGTGCGTCGGCGGCGGCGGTCTCGCCGCGGCGGCGGTGCTCTCCGACCTGCTTCGACAAGGCGTTGACCTGGGCGCGCAAGCCGTCGCGCTCGCTGGTGATGTCGCGAAGGCGGGCGTCGAGCTCAGCCGCCCGCTCCAGCACGTCGAGCACCTCGGGCTTGTGGCGGCGGGCGAGCGCCGCGCGAACGCCCTCGTAGTCCGTGCGGATCAGGCGGACGTCGATCACGACGCGAGGCTAGACGCCACGCCCGGCGTCACACACGGGGTGTTCGGGCGAACTCGCGCTCCACATCGGCGGTGGTCAGCGGTTCCTCGTCATGGCCGATGATCTCGGCGTCGGGCATCGTGCGGCCGCGCCGGTAGTCGTAGCCGTCGGCGTGGCGGGTGGCGAAGCGTTTGAAGAACAGGAA
>DASQTR010000090.1:0-2825 GCA_035641795.1 Ilumatobacter sp. | reverse complement strand
GTGCACGATGCCTTGGTTCGGGTCGCCCATCGGGTAGTTCGTGACGCCGAACTCGGTGGTGTTGCGACGCAGCGTCTCGACCTGCTTGGCCGAGATCTCGTCGGCGATCGGCAGATGGATGTCGGCGGTCGGGACGTTGTGATCCTCGGTCGCCACGGTCAGGTCTGGCCGTCGCACCTGACGACCGCTCAGCCGCAAGCCGTCGAACGCCTGCGGGCTGGTGACCTCGTGCACGAGGTGGAGGTCGATGTAGAGCAGATCGGGCTCGCCGTCGGCTCGGCGGACCAGGTGGCGATTCCAGATCTTCTCCGGGAGCGTCATGGGCGTCATGGCGGCGTTCCCACTTTCTGAGATAGCGTTCTTGCGTTATGGACATCGTAACCGGCGTGGGGGTGCTCGACAAGATGGTTGCCTTGCTCCGCGCGGTGGCGCTCGAGCCACGGTCGCTCGCCGATCTGCAACAGGCCACAGACCTGCCGCGCGCGACCGCACATCGTCTCGGGGTCGCGCTCGAACGCCACGGGCTACTGCGACGTGACGGCGAGGGGCGGTTCGACCTTGGCCCTGAGCTGGCAGCGCTGGGGCGGACTGCCATGGAGCGCTATCCGTTGGGCGCACTGGCGTTGCCCGTACTGGAGCAGCTCCGCGAGGCGAGTGGCGAGAGCGTGCAGTTGTTCGTGCGCGATGGCGATCAGCGGCGGTGCGTGCTGTCGCTGCAGTCGCCGCACGCTTTGCGGTGGATCGTGCCCGAGGGCGTGCTGTTCCCGCTCGACGCCGGTTCCGCGGGAAGGGCACTGACCGGTGGCGCGGGAAACGCCGGGTGGGTGGCGAGCGTCGAGGAGCGCGAAGCCGGCGTGGCGTCGGTCAGCGCGCCGGTGACGGCGGCCGACGGATCGATCGTCGCCGCGGTGAGCATCTCCGGCCCGATCGATCGCATGTCCCGCCAACCCGGGAAGCGCTTCGGCGCGCTGGTGGTGGAGGCGGCGGGACGCGTCGCACGACGGCTCCCCTAGCCACCTCACTCGAGCGGAAATGGGGTCTGCAGCCACGACGGCCGGTCGTCAAGTTGCACCGACGTGACCCACTTGATCCACCACGGTCCCCGACGGCCGGGCGCGACCACACGCACCGGCGCGCCGTGGCCGCGACGAAGGGGCTGACCGCCGTATCCGACGGCGAGGTAGAGCTGGTCGATGTCGGAGAAGGGGTAGAGCCTGCTGTACCCGGTGACCGAGGCAACGTTGATGCTGCGCGCCGAGTCGTCGCCGACCAGCGCGCGCAGCGGTACCGCGTCCCATGACTGCTCGCTCCACCAACCGCCGGTGCAATCGAGCACTGCGACGACGGGCGTGGTGAGCCGCGCCAAGCCGGCGACATCGAGCCGTTTGCCGAAGACGTCGAGCGACCAGTTCGCCGGGTCCGTCGACGTCGGCGCTTCGTCGTTGATCCACGACACGGTCGGCATGCGGCTGGGTTGGAGTGATCCGAGCTCGTGCGAGCCGGTGGCGCGACGTGCTGCGCCGGCCAGCCCCGCGACGCGGACCACGACCTCTTGGGCTCCGTAGACGACCGTTCCGATCGCAAGTGCGGAGCCGGCCCGCAGCACCGCCCGGCGATCGAGATCGGTCAGCTTGGGTCGCGCCGGGCGGCTGAAGATGTGCCAGAGCAAGAGTGGCAGCAGCGCGAACGCCACCAGGAAATGGGTCCACAGCGACGACCAGTAGCCGACACCGAACCACAAGCCGGTCGTGTGGGCGACGCCCAGTGAGATGGTAACCAGAACCAGTAACCCGAACCCCACGGAGAGCCATCGGCTGGCGCGTCCGCGGCGCATCCCGACTCGCACCGAGCCACGGAGTTTCGCCCCGGCCATCACGAGAATGGTGAATCCGCACACCGCGTGAATAGCGGTCGCGGCCTTGGCCCACGACGTACCGATCGCCCACGACGTGAGCCCACTCGCCACCGCCCCGAGGAGGAGCACCTCGAGCACGACATCGACCTGGCGTGGGGTCAGTCGTCCGGTGCGCATGCCAATGCTCCGCTCTCGTCCACTCGAGGGTAACCGCGCCCGAGCGAGCCCCACCCGCGCACACCTGCATCCACCGACCCGTGCAGCTGCGTACCACGTGCACCCGAACACAACAAGGAGTTTGTATGCGTGCACGAAACATTGGAGCGATCACGTTGGCGTCTGCCTGTCTGGCACTGACGGCCTGCGGTGATGATGACGACGAGGCGGCGGCCACGTCGCCGGCGGAGACGACGCAAGCGGCGACCGCCACGGTGGCGCCACAAAGCACGATGGCGCCGGAGATGACGATGGCGCCGGACAGCGCCGCAGGCGGCACGATGGCACCTGCCGGTACGACTGCCGCACCCGGCACGATCGTCGAGGTGGCGGCCGCTGCAGGTTCGTTCACGACGCTGGTGGCCGCCGTCGAGGCCGCCGGATTGGTGGAGACGCTCTCGGGTCCCGGCCCGTTCACGGTGTTCGCGCCGACGGACGAGGCGTTCGCGGCCGCACTCGAATCGTTGGGTCTCACGGCTGAAGAGCTGCTCGCCGACACCGAGACCCTCACGAGCATCTTGACCTACCACGTCATCGCCGGCGAGGTCCCCAGCAGTGCGGTGGTGACCATGGACGGCCAAGCGGTTGCGACGGTCAACGGCGCCGAGGTGACGATCTCCGTCGACGGCGAGACCGTGATGGTCGACGAGGCGACGGTCGTCGCCACGGACATTCCCGCCAGCAACGGCATCATCCACGTGCTGGATTCCGTGTTGATTCCGCCGGCGACCTGAGAGGTGGGCGCGGCGGGGGG
>DASQTR010000089.1:0-2864 GCA_035641795.1 Ilumatobacter sp. | reverse complement strand
AGCACGTTGTCGATGCCGAGGCTGGGGATCGTGAACGTGTGCTGGGTCTTGCCCTCGTTCTTCAGGGTGATCTTGACCGTGGTGCCGAGCTTCGACTTGGAGAACGTGGGCTTGAAGTAGAAGTCGTCCTCCTCGATCGTGATCTTGCTCTTCTTCACCGTCTTCTCGCCCTTGTTCGTGACCTTGCCGTCCAGCGAGACCGGCGGACTCTTGCCGGCGAGCGCCACGCCGCCCATGAGAGCGGTGGCGGCGATCGCAACGACGGTCACGGCGAGGATCCTCGGGTCGCGAAGCCGGCGCATGTGATCTCCCAACTCGGTGGACAGCTTCCAGAGGATACGGAGGAGCGCCCGGGATGGATTGGGCACAGCCGGCTGACTAGCGAGGAGCTTGCCGGTTGAGGTTCCAATGCCGCACGATCGAGGCGTCAGTACACTCCCGTCGATGGGCAGGGAGCGCCCCCGAGGGTGGCGGCGGATCTTTCACGTCCATGCGGATCGCATGGGGCAGGCGATCCCGTCGCTCGACGCGCTCGAGGACGAGATCGACAAACGCGTCGCCGCCGGCGAGAGCGAAGACGACGTTGCGCTCGTGGTCGTCGAGGACTTCGAGAAGTCGGCTGCGACCGTGAACGCGCGGACGATCCCGCTCGTACCAGCATCGGGCATCGTGGTCACCGGCGCCGGCATCCTCGCCCGGACAGACGGCGAGGGCGAGGCTGCGACCATCATCTCCCTGTTCGCGATGGCGTTCGCGCTCGTCGGCCTCGGCTTTCTCGCCACCGCGTTGTTCACGCACGCCGGTCGCCCGCGCGTCGGCCTTGCGCCCGCGAGAACGGACGTCGCCTTCGTGCACGATCGCCTGGTCAAGAAGGAATCCAATGCCCAGGTGGGCTCACTGCTCACCGGCGTGGGCTTTGTTGTGCTCCTCGTCGTCATCCTCTGACACCGAGTTGATCGAGACGTCCCAAAGTTGCCGGGCGGCAACCGGGTCGACCGCGTGCGCGGCGTAGCCGGGTGAGCCTTCCTCGATCGGCGGCGCGATCCCGCAGTCGGCGAGATAAACGCCGCCACTGCCGTCGAGCTCCGGGGCGGTGGCCGCCCACACCGTGGTGGCCGCACCTGCGTCAACGGCCTTGTACGGCTCTCCGTTGCCCTCCGCCCTCGCGACGATCTGTTCGATCGACTCACGCGTGAGGTGGCGGCTGAGGTCGGTGGCGATCATGCCCGGGTGGACTGCGAAGGCTCGGATGCCTTCGTCTTTGTGACGACGATCGAGCTCGACCGCGAACAGCACGTTGGCCGTCTTCGACTGCCCGTACGCGCTCCAGGGGTCGTACTCACGCGTGACGTAGTGGATGTCGTCGAACACCACGGGTGAGAGCACGTGCCCGCCAGAGCTCACCGAGATCACCCTCGCCGGCGCGCCTGCTCGTAGCTGGTCGAGCAAGCCCGTCGTCAGCTGGAAGTGGCCGAGGTGGTTGGCGGCAAAGTGGAGCTCGAACCCCTCGGCGGTTCGGGTGAGCGGGCTCGCCATCACGCCTGCATTGAGGACGAGCATCTGGAGGGCGTCGTGGTTGGCACGCCATTGCCGCACGAACGCATGCACGCTCGCCGGCTCCGTGAGCTCGAGCGCGCCGACATCCACGGTCGCATCGGGGTGCGCGTCACGAATCGAACCCGCGACGGTCGCCGCCTTGGCGACGTCGCGAGCAGCGAGTGTGACGGCGCATCCCTTGGACGCCAGCGCCCGGGCGGTCTCGGCGCCGAGCCCTCCCGACGCACCGGTCACGACGGCCGTCGTCCCGGTCAGGTCGATGCCGGCGAGCACGTCGTCCGTCGTGCTCGACGCCCCGAAGCGTCGTGGCTCAGTCACGCGGGGGCCGCGTGCGCGATCTTCCACATCGGGAATACGTGCTCGGGGTCGCATTCCTCGTCGACGATCCACTTGCACATTCTGCGGATGGGCTCAATAGCGTCCTGCGGCATCGCGACCGTGACGTTGGATGCGTAACCGAGCGACGTCAGGCGCTGCGCGCCGAACAACGGCAGAATGTCACGCAGCTCGCGCTTCAGCGACTCGGGATAGACCCCGATCGTCTGTGTGTACGCGTTCACGGCGTCGGCGACCTTCTCGACACCGTCGACAGGCACAAGATTCGCGACCCGTCCCGACAGCATCGCCGAGTAGTCGACGGGCTCGTCGATCTGGGACACGACGATCGCGCCTTCGCCCTCCTCGCCACCGATGACGCGATACCAGTCGTCGAGCAGACGGGATGCCTCGACGTGCTCGAGGAGGTCGCGGTCCACGGCCTTCGGCTTGGTGCTGATCGCCGACGGCAGCTGCATCATCGCCTCATAGACGAGCTCCCCGAGCCGGTTAACGCGAGCAAGCCCCTCGGCGTCCGTGCCGGTGAGCACGTAGATGACGCGGGCGCTGGTACACCCCTCCTGATTCGCGGTCCCGACGTCACAGGCCACACGCGCCGCCACGTCGCGCAAGGTGTCGTCGCTGTCGAACGCCTCGGGCCCGATGATCGTCGTACTGCGCTTGGGGTCGAGCGCGATCAGCTCGAGCCCTGGCTGGATGTACCGCGTCACGTGCTTGACCGAGGCCAGGCCGCCCCACGCCACGATCTTCTCGATGTGCTCCGGCCGGTACAGCGCGTCCTCCACGGCGACGTCGCCTCCCTTCCAGTACCCGACAACGAGGTGACGCGTGATCGGGTGGTCGGGTGCCACGTCTCGCAGGGTTCGGGCGATGGCCATGGCGGTGAGCGGGTCGTTCGACGGCGCCTTGATGATCGTGTCGCTCCGGGTGAGCACGCCGCGCAGCACCGTCACCGCGGACACGAACCCGCC
>DASQTR010000088.1:0-2749 GCA_035641795.1 Ilumatobacter sp. | reverse complement strand
ACGCCGAGATGGTTGAGGGCCGACGACGACGTCGGATGCTCGAACAAGACCAGCTTGAGCGGCGGGTCGGCAATCTCGAAGTTGGCGTACCCGGCCCGCTGCTTGGACGGGCCGACGCCAAACATGTCCGTGTAGAAGCGGGTAGCGGTCTCGATGTCGCTCACGTTCAACGCGAGCTGGACTCGGCTGGTCTCCATCAGAGGATCTCCTTGGTTCGCTCTCGCCCGATGCGAGAGTCGCCGCAGATGACGAATCAATCGCGAGATGGACGCACGCCGGACGCGATTTGCGTCCTTTTCGTGTCGCGTTCGTCTACACAATGAGGAGATCTCACATGCACAGCGACGCCACCACCTTCGTCCCACCCGCCGGCCTCGATGCTCGTTGGGCGGACACGCTCGACCGGTTGCGGGCCTTCGTCGCCGCCCGCGTCGACGACCGGGAACTGGCCGCCGACATCACGCACGACGTGATCGTGCGCACCATCGCCTCGGGCGCCCTCGACCGCGTCGACAACCCGGCCGCGTGGCTGTACCGATCGGCCCGCAACGCCGTGATCGACCACTACCGGACACGACGTCCCAGCGCTCCACTCCCCGACCTCGATGCCTGGCCCGATCCGGATGAGTTCGACGATCGTCCCAACGATGCAACCCGCGAACTGTCGCGTTGCCTGCAACCGCTGCTAGATCAGATGGCGCCTGCCGCCCGTGAGGCCTTGGTACGCGTCGACGTCGACGGCCAGACCCAACAGGGAGCCGCCCGCGACCTGGGCATCTCCGTCTCCGGGATGAAGTCGCGTGTGCAACGTGCGCGCCGCGAACTCAAGGCACTGCTCGAACATTGCTGCGTCGTCGAACTCGACAGCCAGGGAGCCATTGCCGACTACCACCCCACTCCAGGGGCGTGCGGTTGCTCGGCAACGCCCACAGGCTGCTAACCGGGGACGCCGCGTTGTCGCCGCGAGTGGTGCCGATGCCTCCCTCCTCGATCGCACACTGCCTTGTCGTCGGAGCCCGAGATGTCCGTGGGCGGGTGAGGATCGAACCCACGACCCAGGACCAGTGGGCGCGTTCGATCAGCAGTGGAAGATGGGTACGGACCGCCGCGCGATTGAACTCGGCGACGCACTGCGCGAGGCAATGCTCGATATCGTCCGGGTCCAACGGAGAGCAGAACCGTCGTTCAATTGCCGTCGGAGCCGTTCGACATCTCCCAGGGTGGCGGCTTCGACGGCCGCCGGCGCGGCGCGTACGTCGGTCATGCATTCACCGCTTGTGCGGCTTGCAACTCGCTGGCGAAGAACTCGAGTGCTGTCCTGGTCTTGGTCTGCTGCTCGCCGGCGAGGTCGATACCCCGCCCGGCCAGAAATGCTTTCGTCTCGGCCGCGACATCGAACGCTTCCGCTGGGGCGCACTTCGTGGACAGCTCGAGGATTCGTGACCCGTCGGGATAGAACCACAGCTCGGCAACCAGCTTGCGGCGGAACTCATCAGGAATGAACTTGAGCTTGAGCACATTGATCGGCCCGAGCCGCGAGAGCGAGTTCATCTCGATCCCGCCCGGCGCATGCTCCTCGTAGAACGCCCGCTGCTCTTTGCTGAACAGCTTGGCGATCGGACGCACACCGGCGAAGGTGTCCTTCGCCCGCACCGCGTCGACCTCGGACTTCATGGAACCGGAGCACACGAACCCGCCAGGCATCGCATCGACCTCGACACCAAAGCTCGGTGACTTGCGGATCCTGCCGGGGAGCTCGTTCGGGACGACGGGCCGCAGCTTGACGACCGTATCGCCCAGACTGTTTTGAATCCGGCGCCCCCGCACCACCACCCCGATCTGGTTGAGCGCCAAGTCAGGCGTGTCGAAGAACATCACCTGACGCATCTGTGCATCCAGCGCGTCCATCCCCAGTGCAGCGACGGCCGAGCGCCGATCGGCATCGGGCACCGTCAACTTCAACTCGACACTGTCGGCGCCCTTGATGAGGGGCAGCACTTCCATGATTTGGTCATCCGAAAGGGTGGGGGCTTGCTTCTTGGCCATCATCACTCCGCTTGTTTGAGAGATCAGTCGCAACGACCACCGCCAGCCGCCCTGAACGCGCCGTGACCCTAACCCCTTCGGATTGCACGACGCCAACCGCCGGGTCTACGGCGTCACCTGATCGATCACTCAGAGCTTGGCGCGGGTCGCCTTGATCAGGCCGAACGGCACGATCAGGTACAACGCCAACAGGAGGTAGCCGAACACCGCCGCAGTCGGCAGGAAGAGCCCGAGGGCGATCATCGCCAGGTAGCCGGCGAGGCCGGGCGTGATCTGCTTCGTGAGCGCGTCGAGCTCGTCGCCGCTCGCAGCCGCATCGACCAGTCCGGCGTACAGGGCGTACCGCCACATGACGGCCGTCAGGCCGGCGGCGGCGAAGATCGCCAAACCGTACATCGTCGTCGCCACGCGAGCGGCGCCGTCGGGCTCGCTGTACTGAGCGAGAAGACCGGTCGGGAACGGCAAGAACGACACGACGAGCAGCAGGAGCAGATTGATCCGGATGAGCAGCGCGTTGGTGCCGGCGAGGTAGCGCGTGATCGCCGAGTGCGCGAGCCAGAGCGCGCCGATGGTCGAGAAGCTGACGATGTAGGCGAGGTACGACCGCCACTGATCGCCGACCGCGCCGAGCAGGTCGTCCTCCGAACCGGCGGGCACACTGATCTCGAGCACGAGCAGTGTGATCGCGATCGCGAACACGCCG
>DASQTR010000087.1:0-2008 GCA_035641795.1 Ilumatobacter sp. | reverse complement strand
ACACGGCGTCCTCGATGCGGTGCTTCTTCTCCTTGAGCTCCACCTCGGTGGCCGCGCCGACCTTGAGCACGGCGACGCCGCCACTGAGCTTGGCGAGACGCTCCTGGAGCTTCTCGCGGTCGTAGTCGGAGTCGGTGTTCTCGATCTCGGTCTTGATCTGGTTGATCCGGCCCTTGATGTCGGCCTCGTCACCGCCGCCCTCGACGATCGTGGTCTCGTCCTTCGTGACGATCAGCCGCTTGGCGGTGCCGAGCAGATCGAGCGTGGTGTTCTCGAGTTTGAGACCGACGTCCTCGCTGATCACCTGGGCGCCCGTGAGGATCGCCATGTCCTGGAGCATCGCCTTGCGGCGCTCGCCGAAGCCCGGCGCCTTGACTGCGACCGACTTGAACGTGCCGCGGATCTTGTTGACGACGAGCGTGGCGAGCGCCTCGCCCTCGACGTCCTCGGCGATGATCACCAGCGGCTTGCCGCCCTGCATGACCTTTTCGAGCACAGGGACGAGGTCGCGGACCGAGCTGATCTTCGACGACACGAGCAGGATGTAGGGATCGTCGAGCGACGCCTCCATGCGCTCGGTGTCGGTGACGAAGTAGGGCGAGATGTAGCCCTTGTCGAAGCGCATGCCCTCGACGAGGTCCATCTCCATCCCGAACGTCTGGCTCTCCTCGACGGTGATCACGCCGTCCTTGCCGACCTTGTCGATGGCGTTGGAGATCATCTCGCCGATCTCGTCGTCGGCGGCGGAGATCGCCGCCACCTGAGCGATCTGCTCCTTCGAGTCGACCTCGACCGATAGCTCCTTGATCGCTTCGACAGCCGCATCGACGGCCTGTTCGATGCCCCGCTTGAGGCTCATCGGGTTGGCGCCGGCGGCCACGTTGCGGAGGCCCTCGCGGACCATCGCCCACGCCAGCACGGTGGCGGTGGTGGTGCCGTCACCGGCCACGTCGTCGGTCTTCTTGGCGACTTCCTTGACGAGCTCTGCCCCGACCTTCTCGTAGGGATCCTCGAGCTCGATCTCCTTGGCGATCGAGACACCGTCGTTGGTGATCGTGGGCGCCCCCCACTTCTTCTCGAGCACCACGTTGCGGCCCTTGGGGCCGAGCGTGACTCGCACGGCGTCGGCGAGCTTGTTCATGCCCGCCTCGAGCCCGCGCCGAGCCTCGGCATCGAACGCAATCATCTTCGCCATTTGGGTTGTCCCTCCGTTGGAACGTCTCGCGTATTGAACGGGATACGGCCGTCAGCAGTCTGACGAGCCGAGTGTTAGCACTCTACCCCTCGGAGTGCTAACCGCACAATGCGGCCGGAGAACGGATCAGCCGCCGGCGACGGCGGGGATGATGCTGACGGTCAGGCCGTCGGCGACCTTTGTGTCGAGGCCCTCCAGGTACCGGACGTCGTCGTCGTCGACGAAGATGTTGACGAACTTCCGCAATCCGCCGCTCTCGTCGAGGAGGCGGTCGGCGAAGCCGGCGTGCTGGGCATCCAGGCCGGCGATCACCTCCGACAACGTGCCCGCCTCGACCTCCACGAGCTTGTTGCCCCCGGACAACGGGCGAAGTGTGGTGGGGATGCGGACGGTGACAGCCATGGGGCAAAAGATAACTGGTTCAGTCGGGATTCGATCACCTCACCCCGTGTCCCGGGACACCGGCTGTCGGCAATAGCGTCGGCGCCGATGCGGGTGGTCGCTGCGGTCGACAAGTTCAGGGGCACGGCGAGCGCCGCCGACGTCGCGCAGGCGATCGGGCAGGCCTGCTGGGAGCTCGGTCACGACTGCACGGAGCTGGCCCTCGCCGACGGCGGCGAGGGGTTGCTCGAGGCGCTCGGTGGTGCCAACCGCACGACCACGGTCACCGGACCGCTCGGCACGCCGGTCGCCGCCGGCTGGCGGCTGCAGCGCGGCACGGCGATCATCGAGATGGCGCGGGCGAGCGGGCTGGTGCTGGCGGGCGGGCCGGAAGGCAACGATCCGATGGCCGCAACTACGGCCGGCACGGGG
>DASQTR010000086.1:0-4847 GCA_035641795.1 Ilumatobacter sp. | reverse complement strand
AGAAAGGCGCCGGTGAGCTGGAAGTCCGCGCGCCTGTTGACCAGCTCGCGGAAACCGTGACCTTCACCTTCCATCACGGCCAGTTCGACGTCGCCACCTGCGTCACGCACGCGCTCGACAAACGCCAGCGTCGACGCAAGTGGCACGACTGGATCGTGGTCGCCATGCATCACGAGCAGGGGTACGTCGATGCGGTCGGCGTAGGTGATCGGGGAACGCTCGCGGTACTTCGATTCCCGGTCCCTCGGCCCGACGAGCGAGTCGGTGTAGTGGGCCTCGAAGCGGTGACTCGCATCGGCGAGCGCTGCGAGATCGGTCACCGGGTACAGCACGACACCCCCCGACGCCAGACCGGGGTGCAAACCCAACACGCCGAGCGCGGTGAGCCCACCCGCCGAGCTGCCCATCATCACCGTGCTCGCCGGCCGGCTCCATCCCCGATCGTGGGCGGCCCGCAGCATCGCCGCCGTGTCGTCGACGTCGAGCCGACCCCACTCGCCGCGCAGCGCCTGCTGGTACTCGCGGCCGTGCCCGGTCGACCCCCGCGGATCGGGCACGAGCACGTCCCACCCGCGCGACCACCAATAGGCGATGCGCGGCATGAACTCGACACGCCACTGGTCGGTCGGTCCGCCGTGGATCCAGCACAGCGTGCGCCCTCCCCCTGCGACGTATCTCCGGGCATGCAGCGTTGTGCCGTCGTGCTCGACCTCGACCGGCTCGGGCTCTGGGAGGTCGGCCGCATCCCAAGCCGTCACGGGCCCCACCGCGAGCACACGCCGCTCGAGCGTGCCCACGTCGTAGGCGACGATCTGGGTCGGCGTTCGCGCACCAGAGCGGAGCGCGACGATCCAGCGATCGCTCCACGACACCTGCCCGTGCACGCCGCGCCCCACCTCGCTGACGCTGCCCGTCACCACGTCGGCGACGCACAGCCGGCCGAATCCGTGCTCGTTGCGCGTGAAGGCGACACGATCGCCGCCGGGCGACAGCGCGAAGGAGCGTTGACCCATCGACCACGACGGTTCGGCATGCTCGAACGGCTCGGCGACGAGCGGCACCTCGCCGCATGAGAGGTTCAGCCAGCCGGTGTCGTCGCGCACGCAGATGCCGGAGCCGTCGGGCATGTTGCGCATCTGCTGGATCCCTCCCTGCCCGCGGAAGTCGTCGCGCACCTCGCCGTCGAACGTCATGCGTTGCACCCGCGAGCTGTCCCATGCCATGTCAGGGACGTTCCACGCCTGCCAGACCAACGTCGTGCCGCACGTGGTGATGAACGGATCGAACACGAAGTCGGCAGATCCGTCGTCGAGCCGTTCGGGCGAACCGTCACCGTCCAGCGGCCAGCGCCACACCTCGGCCTGGTCGACGGCGGCGACCACGAACGTGCCGTCAGGGCTGACGACCGGTGCCTCGGCAGCGCGGTCGGGACCGACCGTCGAGACACGGTGTGGGACCCCGCCGGGAACCGGTTGCAACCACAGGTCACCGTCGCGTGCGGCGTAGACGATCGCGCGCGAGTCGGGCGTCCACGTGAAACAGCCGCCACCGAAGCCGCGCGCTACAGCGGGCTGGGGCGCCGTGGTGAGGATCCGCTCGGGGCCACCGCCGAGCGGCATCGTGACGATCGCGGCCGCCGTCTCCCATCGAACCGTGAACGCCAGCGTGGCGCCATCCGGCGACGGGCGCGGCTCTGCCAGATCGCGACCCGACAGGCACATCTCGACGGTGATCACGAAGTCGCCATGCTACGTATCCGACGGCGCCGCGAAACCTCTTTGGAACCGCACACGGCGATGCGCCAAGCTCGCTGTGAACTGTCCGACCCGCGAACGAAAGGAGAGACCGATGAATGCACACGACGCGAATGTCGCCGTCACGATGACCGACGCCTGCGCCGCGATTGCCCTCGGCTCTCGCCTCGCGGTCGTCGACGTCATCGCCGCCTGACGGCTTCCTCCCGCACACGCCACAGGTCGCGCGCTCGTCGCGCGCCGTGGCCGCGGAAACCCCCAACCCCATCACAACCACCCAACCGATGCACGAAAGGCATGACCATGTATTCCTCGAACCTGCTCTACCAACGTCAGATCGCCTCCGACCGCCAGCAAGTCCTGCTCCGCCAAGCAGGAGCCAGCCGGCTGCGGCGGGAGATCCGACACGAGCGGCAACGAGCGAGATCGAGTCCGATCCGCTGAACGAAACCGCTACCCCATGAACGGCCACGATGAGGTACCGGGCCGGGCGTGCGGCTACTACGGTAGACCGCATGCCCAGCCCGGGACCGCAGCGACCCGACCGCAACCTGGCGATGGAGCTCGTGCGCGTCACGGAGTCGGCCGCACTGGCGGCTGCCCGCTGGGTCGGCCGTGGCAACAAGGACGGCGCCGACGCGGCCGCCGTCGAAGCGATGCGGCTGAGTCTCTCCAGTGTGCAGATGGACGGCGTCGTGGTGATCGGCGAGGGCGAGAAGGACCACGCCCCGATGCTGTTCAACGGCGAGAAGGTCGGCGACGGTCACGAGCCGCTCGTCGATGTCGCCGTCGACCCGATCGACGGCACGACACTGACCTCCAAGGGTCTGGACAACGCCCTGTCCGTGATCGCCGTGAGCGAACGCGGCACGATGTTCGATCCCGGCCCGTCGTTCTACATGCAGAAGATTGCCGTCGGTCCCGAGTGCGTCGGCGCCATCGACATCACCGCCAGCGTCACGCAGAACCTGCGCTGGATCGCCAAGTCCAAGCAGGAGAGCGTGCGCGACCTGACGGTGGTGATACTCGATCGGCCCCGCCACAGCGGCCTGATCGACGAAGTGCGGGCGAGCGGCGCCCGCATCCGTCTGATCTCCGACGGCGACGTCTACGGAGCGATCGCCAGCGCCTGGCCGGGCGCCGCGATCGATGTGCTGATCGGCGTCGGCGGCACGCCCGAGGGCGTGATCGCAGCGGCCGCGCTCAAGAGCATGGGCGGTGAGATGCAGGCTCGCCTCTGCCCGCAGAGCGACGAGGAGCGGTCGGCGCTGGGTGCAGCCGGCATCGACCTCGATCGCGTGCTGACGCAGGACGACCTGGTCCAGGGCGACAACTGCTTTTTCGCGGCGACTGGCGTGACCGACGGCCACCTACTGCGGGGCGTGCGATTCAACGCCCGCGGCGCCCACACCCAGAGCCTTGTGATGCGCTCCCGCAGCGGCACCGTGCGTCTGATTGACGCCTCGCACCGGGTCCGCAAGCTGCAGGAGTTCAGCGCCATCGACTACACCTGACGCTCATCGGGCGTCAGCTGCGCCGGACCTTCGCAGACGCCTTGCGGCGGATCCAGCGCGGCGTCACGTTCGACAATGCGCTCAACAGCTTGTACTGGGCACCGGGCACCGACAGCGCCTTGTTGGCGACGACGTCGGCGAGGCCCGTGCGGACGACGTCGTCGACGTCGGTCCACGCCATCGACGGGTAGTCGCGGCTGTAGTGCTGCGTGTTGCTGACACGCTGGAACTCGGTGTGGGTCAGTCCAGGGCACAGCGCCGTGACGTGCACACCGCTCCCCCGCGCTTCTTCGTGCAAACTCTCGGTGAGGCTCGTCACGTAGGCCTTGCTGGCGGCGTACACGGCGAGGTGTGGTGCGGGCTGAAAGCTGGCGACGCTCGACACGTTGAGCAGCCAGCCGCGGCCGCGGGGCAGCATGACGGACAACGCTGCATGCGAGAGCCGCGTCAACGCCGCCACGTTGACCTCGATCTCGTCGGCGAGCCGCTCGGGGTCGAGTTCATGGAAATCACCGCTTGTGCCGAAGCCGGCGTTGTTGACCACCAAGTCGATCGGCCGCGAGGTGTCGGCGATGCGTTCGGCCACGGCCGCCTGACCGGCGTCCGTCGACAGGTCGGCGACGAGCACCTCTACACCGGAATGCCGCTCGGCGAGCGCCGCCAGCCGGTCGGTGCGCCGGGCGATGGCGACGACCGACACGCCCGCGTCCGCGAGCATGCCCGACATCACCTCGCCGATGCCCGACGAAGCGCCCGTCACCAGCGCCGACGTGAACGGAAAAGTCGGCACGGGCATGGCGAGCGGCGCTAGACGGTGACGCCGGCCGCCCGCAGGCGGGCGGTCGCACGGTTGAGCGCGCTTGTCGCCTCGGCGTCGCCCTCCTGACGCATCCGCTCCTCGGCGCGGGTTTTCGCGGCGTGGGCGCGCTCGACGTCGATGTCGGGGCCGAGCTCGGCGATGTCGGAGAGGATCGCCACCTTGTTGTCGCTCACCTCGACGAAGCCGGCGTGCACGGCGATGTCGAGAGTCGACCCGTCGACCAAGAAGACCCGCGTGTGGTTCTCGCTCAGCGCGCCGAGGAAGGGAGCGTGGCCGGGCAGGAACGCGATCTCGCCGCCGCCGAGCGTGCGCGTGATGACCATCGTCGCCTCGCCGGAGAAGAGCACGCGCTCAGGCGACACCACCTCGACAGCCATCGCAGCCATCTCAGCCTTCCTGCAGTGCCTTCGACTTCGCGTGCACCTGCTCCACGCTGCCGACGTTGAGGAACGCCTGCTCGGGCACTTCGTCGAGCTCGCCCTTGAGGATCGCGTCGAAGCTCTCGACCGTCTCGGCAACCGGTACGAACTCGCCCTCGATGCCTGTGAACACCTTGGCCACGAAGAACGGCTGCGACAGGAAGCGCTGGATCTTGCGCGCCCGGTTGACGGTGAGGCGGTCCTCGTCGGAGAGCTCGTCGAGACCGAGGATGGCGATGATGTCCTGGAGCTCCTGGTAGCGCTGCAGCACCTCCTGCACCCGGCGCGCGCAGTCGTAATGACGCTGGCCCACCACCTCGGGAGCGAGGATGTTCGACGT
>DASQTR010000085.1:0-2442 GCA_035641795.1 Ilumatobacter sp. | reverse complement strand
CGGCAAGATCATCACCGGGTGGGCCGCCCTCGCCAAGAACCAGGACCAGATCCCCGGCCTCATCGACGACCTAAAGCGCTCCGATGCGGCAGCATCATCGTGACTGCGGATCTCTGCGAGGTGGTGATCACGGCACTCGATGCAGGGTGGCTCGTCGACTTCACACGCCGCCTGGTCGAAGATCGTCTAGCCGCGAGCGCCCAGGTCACGGAGCCCGTTCGGTCGATCTACCGGTGGCAGGACGAGGTGGTCGATCGCACCGAGGCGCGAGCCATGGTGCGGACCAGGGTCCGCCTTGTGCCCCTCCTCGTTGCTCGCCTGGCCCGCGAGCACCCCTACGAAGGCCCGGGCATCATCGCCGTGCCGATCATCAGCACGAGTCCCACCTACAAGGACTGGCTGCTCTCCCAGACGAGCGACGCGGGTGGGAACATCGACTAGCCAATGCTCAGCGCCTCGACTGGTCGGCGATTCGCGGTGCCGTATCTGGCTCCAAGGGATCAAGCAGGCGCCGGCAAGCCGGCGCCGGCGGCCGTCCCTACCGCCGCTCCCATAGCGGTATGAGTCGGAGGATCAAGGCGCAACGTGGCGCAAGGACTTCGAGTTGATCTTCGAGCGGACCGTCACCCGTGACAGCTGACCCGCCTCTATCGACGCTACCGGACGCCGCGCCTCGGGCAGCGAACGTCACGCCGGTTGGTGGTAGGCGAGGATGCGGTCGAGCCGCTTCGATAGCCATCGGGTGAGGCTCCCGGTGCCGTCGATGGCCCAAGTGACGAGGGCGCCGTTGTAGACGGTGTACACGGTGTCGGCGAGCTCGGCGGCATCGGTGGGGCTGATCTCGCCGTCGCTGATCGCCTCGTTCAGGAGCTGTGTGATGGCTCGTCGGAGGAGCCGGCTCTGTTTCGCGGCGTGTGCGCCGAGCTCGGGGTCGGTGAGGTCGAGGTGCAGCAACGCCAGATGGTTGGCGATCGCGTCTCGTGAGTCGATGCCGGCCGTCAACTCGAGCAGCGCCGCTCGCAACGCCGAGAGCGCCGTCGGCGAGTTGCTCCGGGCTCGGTTGAACGGGTCGTCGATCCCGATGGCGGCCGCTTCCGCGTAGGCCAGCAGCAGGCTCCGCTTCGACCCGAACCGCTGGGTCAACGCGGGGGCCGAGAGCCCGACCCGATCGGCCATCGCCGCGAGCGTCAGCCCCGACGGGCCGACCTCGGTCACGACCGCCCTGACGGCCTCGAAGATCGCCTCGTCACTGACGCTTCTCGGTCTGCCGGTTCGCATGGACTCACCCTAGCAGTTGACTTTATGAATGAAAAGAAAGTAAGTTGCTGGCATGACCAACACCCCGAAGAACCTCAGCGGCCGCGTTGCCGTCGTCGCCGGCGGCACCCGCGGGGCGGGCCGCGGCATTGCTGTTGAGCTCGGCGCGGCGGGCGCCACCGTGTACGTGACCGGTCGCACCACCTCCGGTGAACGCTCCCCCATGGCGCGGCGCGAGACAATCGAGGAGACGGCTCGCCTCGTCGACGAAGCCGGCGGGACAGGCATCCCGGTACGCGTCGACCACGCCGACACCGATCAGGTGCGGGCGCTGATCGAGCGCATCACGGACGGCCGCGGCCGCCTGGACATCCTCGTGAACGACATCTGGGGCGGCGACCCCCTCACCGAGTGGGACACCCCGTTCTGGCAGCACGACCTCGCCAACGGCATCGCGTTGCTGCGCAACGCCGTCGAGACGCACCTCATCACCAGCTGGCACGCCGCCCCGCTGCTCGCCAGCACCCCAGGATCGATGATCGTCGAGATCACCGACGGCGTCTCCGACCGCTACCGCGGCTCGTTGTTCTACGACCTCGCCAAGTCGGCCGTCATCCGCCTCGCCGTCGCACAGGCCGAGGACCTCCGGCCTCACGGCGTCACCGTCGTAGCGTTGACACCCGGGTTCCTGCGATCCGAGGCCATGCTCGAGCACTTCGGCGTCGACGAGGGGAATTGGCGGGCCGGGATCGACAAGGACCCCAACTTCGCGTTCTCCGAGACGCCCCGCTACATCGGCCGCGCCGTCGCCTCCCTCGCCGCCGACCCGCACAAACACCAGCGCACCGGCACCGCGACCGCCACCTGGGAGCTCACCAAGGCCTACGGGTTCATCGACGTCGACGGGACACAGCCCGACTGGGGCCAGCGGGCACGAGACCTCGGCGTGTCGCCATGACCACGGTCGCCTCGCTCGCAACCGGCCTCGCCAGCTCGGCATGGCGGCTCGTCGCGGCGTGCGCCGCCCAGGGCGTCGGAGCGGCGATGGTCTCACCGACCGCACGCCCACCACGACACCGAAGGTTTGGCAAATGCGAGTGGACACGGCACTGACCTTGATCAACGAGGGTCTCACCTACCACCCCGGCTGGGTGGTCTGCGCGGAGGATTGGACGCACCGTCTCG
>DASQTR010000084.1:0-3956 GCA_035641795.1 Ilumatobacter sp. | reverse complement strand
TGCTGGCGGTGCTCGCCGGCGCGGTGATCGCCACCGCGATCCTTACCGGGGCGACTGGCTGGTCGACGTTCCCGGACGCGTTCGTCGTCGACATCAAGCCGGCCATCGACAACATTGTCGAGTGGGTCCGCGACCACCTTCGGCGTGGAGTTCCCATCGTCGGCGGCACGCAGGCGTTCAGCGACTTCCTGGTCACGAACGTGATGGAGCCGCTGCGGGAGTTCCTCGTGTGGTTGCCGTGGCTGGTCGTTGTCGCAACGGTCGGAGTGATCGGTTGGATCAGCGGCGGATGGCGGCTGGGCCTCACGGTGTCGGCCTGCATGCTCGCGATTGCGCTGATGGGCGACGTCCCAGGCGGTGCCGCGGGCCGTACGACGATGTGGGACCACGCCATGGACACCCTCAGCCAGGTGATCGTGGCGCTCACGCTGACGATGATGGTCGCACTGCCGTTGGGGATCCTCGCCGGGCGATCGCCGTTCGTGAATCGCACGTTGCGGCCGCTGCTCGACACGGCCCAGGTGCTGCCGGCCTTCGTGTACCTCGTCCCGGTGCTGATCCTCTTCCTTCCCGGCCGCTCGGCGGGCGTGATCGCATCCGTGATCTACGCCGTGCCACCGTGCGTGCGGCTCACCGCGCTGGGGCTCAACGAGGTGCCGATCACGCCGCGGGAGGCAGCTATATCGTTCGGCGCGACGCCGCGCCAGGAGTTGTTCAAGGTGCAGCTGCCGCTCGCCTTTCGATCGGTGATGCTCGGCATCAACCAGACGGTGCTGATGGTGCTGGCGACGGTGATCATCGCCGCCCTCATCGGTGGTGGCGCGCTGGGTCTGCTCAGCCTGGGCGGATTCCAGAAGCAGCAGTCCCAGATCGGCCAAGGTCTCGCTGCGGGCCTGAGTATTGTCTGCCTGGCGATTGTCCTCGACCGGATCACGCAAGCGTGGGGCCGGCCGCGACCAGACCGTCGTTGAGCAAACCAAGGGGGAACAGTGAACAGAAACTCAAGCCGCTTCTCACGGGTTGTCGCCTTCGGCGCCGTGATCGCGCTCGCGCTGGCGGCGTGCGGCGACGACGACGATGACGATGCGGCGACCGCGCCGGCGGACGAGCCCTCGGCGACCGAGGCACCGGTCCCCGCGAGCACGGCTCCGGCGGCCACGACCGCGGCACCGGCAGACGACACGGGCGCGGCGCCGGCCGCGACTGGAGAGGGCATCACGCTCGCCATCAACCCGTGGACCGGCTCGGCGGTCAACGCCAACGTGGCCAAGGTCGTGCTCGAGAGCGAGCTCGGCACGCCTGTCGAGTTCGTCGAGATCGACGAGTTCGCCACGTGGCCGGGCATGGAGGACGGCTCGATCGACGCCGTACTCGAGGTGTGGCCGTCTGGGCACGCAGCCGATTACGAGACCTACATCACCCAGAACCAGACGGTCGTCGACATGGGCCTGCTCGGGCCCGAGGCCAAGATCGGCTGGTACGTGCCGACATTCGTGGTCGAGGAGCACCCGGAGCTGGCGACGTGGGAGGGCTTCAAAGACCCTGAGCTGGCCAAGCTGTTCGCCACCGCCGAGTCGGGCGACCTCGGCCAGTTCCTGATGGGCGACCCGACGTACGTGACCTTCGACGAGCAGATCATCGCCAACCTCGAGCTGCCGCTGAAGTACGTGGTCGGCGGTTCCGAAGCGGCCCTCTTGACGGCGATCGACAACGCCGTCGCCGAGCAGACGCCACTGCTGATGCAGTTCTGGAAGCCGCACTGGAAGCACCTCGAGGTCGATCTCACCGAGGTCGAGCTGCCCGCGGTGACCGAGGAGTGCGCCGCCTCGGCTGCCGCCGGCGACGGCCAGTACGCGTGCGACTACCCGGTCGACGTGCTCTACAAGGCGGCGTCGGCCCAGCTCGCGGAGAAGAATCCGGTGGCGTTCGAGTTCTTGAAGAAGATGCAGCTCACGACCGAGGAGCAGAGCGTGATCGCCGGCTACATCGACCGTGACGGCATGGACCCGCTCGCAGCCGCAGAGAAGTGGGTCGGCGAGAACCCCGACGCAGTCGCAGCCTGGCTCTAGTCAAAGGTTTCGTGTCGCGCTCGTCACCGCGCACGCGGTGACGAGCGCGACACGAAGCGGGTTACCGGTGCCGGTACCAGTCGACGTGCTCCGGCGCCAGCGGGGTGTTGCCGAGGATCAGGTCGGCCGCCTTCTCCGCCAGCATCATCACCGGTGCGTAGATGTTGCCGTTGGTGACGTAACGCATCGCCGAAGCGTCGACCACGCGCACGCCTTGAACACCGTGCACGGCCATCGTCAGCGGGTCGATCACCGAGTCGTCGTCGGCGTGACCCATTCGGCACGTGCACGAGGGGTGCAGCGCCGTTTCGGCATCGCGCGCCACCCACTGCAGGATCTGCTCGTCGCTCTCGACCTCCGGACCGGGTGAGATCTCACCGCCGTCGAACGGTGCCATCCCTGGCTGGGCGAGGATGTCACGGGCGACGCCGATCGCCTCCACCCACTCACGCCGGTCCTGGTCGGTGGACAGGTAGTTGAACCGGAGCTCCGGGTGCTCGCGCGGGTCGGTCGAGCGGATCTTCACGGTGCCGCGGGCGTCGGAGTACATCGGCCCGATGTGCACCTGGTACCCGTGCCCGCCTGCGGGCGACGAACCGTCGTAGCGGATCGCGATCGGTAGGAAGTGGAACATCAGGTTCGGGTAGGCGACGTCATCGTTGGAGCGTACGAACCCTCCGGCCTCGAAGTGGTTGGTGGCGCCGGGACCCTTGCGGAACAGCCACATCAATCCCACAACCGGCCGTCGCCACATCGCCATCCACGGCTGAATCGACACCGGCTGCGTGGCCCGGTGCTGGATGTAGACCTCCAGATGGTCCTGCAGGTGCTGCCCCACGGCGGCCAGGTCGTGGACGACGTCGATGCCGAGCGACCGGAGGTGATCGGCCTCACCGACGCCCGACAGCTGCAGCAGCTGGGGTGAGTTGAATGCGCCCCCGCACAGGATCACCTCCCCCGCGTCGGCGCGGTGTGTTCGACCTCGCTTTGAGTACTCCACGGCGGTGGCGCGTGTGCCGTCGAACAGCACGCGGTGCACCAGTGCCCGCGTCTGTACCGTCAGGTTGTCGCGCTCCATCGCCGGATGCAGGTAGGCGCCCGCCGCGCTCAAACGGCGCCCGCGATGGATGTTGCGGTCGAACCTGGCGAAACCCTCCTGCTGGTACCCGTTGACGTCGCACGTGAGCGGGAAGCCGGCCTGCTGCACCGCCTCGAAGAAGGCGCCGAACAGCGGGTTGTCGGCGGGCCCGCGCTCCAAGACGAGCGGCCCGTCGTCGCCGCGGTACGCGTCGCCGCCGGCGAGGCAGTTCTCCATGCGCTTGAAGTAGGGGAGGCAGTGGGCGTAGTCCCAGGTCTCCATCCCCAGGTCCGCGGCCCAGCGTTCATAGTCCATCGGGTTGCCGCGCTGGAAGATCATCCCGTTGATAGACGACGACCCGCCGAGCACCTTGCCGCGTGCGTGGTACACGCGGCGTCCGTTCATGAACGGTTCGGGCTCGCTCTCGTACTTCCAGTCGTAGAAGCGGTTGCCGATCGGGAACGCCAGCGCGGCCGGCATGTGGATGAAGACGTCCCACCTGTAGTCGGGGCGACCCGCTTCGAGCACGAGTACGCGGTTCGAGCGGTCGGCCGTCAACCGGTTGGCGAGCGCCGACCCGGCCGAGCCGCCGCCGACGATAATGTAGTCGTAGGTCATCTCCGCCCCGCTGCGCCGCGCCTCTCGATCACCGCTGGATTTTCGGCTGAGCATCGTCCGGGGGCAAGCCTTAGCCGCAGCCGACAACAGCGGCCGTAACTCGCTCTCGGCCGAGGCACCGCAGGTTGATCGAAGCGCGGCACTGGGAACGCAATTCTCGCGGCGATGTTTCCGCACCAGCAGCGGCAACC
>DASQTR010000083.1:0-2627 GCA_035641795.1 Ilumatobacter sp. | reverse complement strand
GCCGAGGTCGTACTGGTCGGAGAAGAAGTAGGGCAGTCGCATGTAGGCGTCGTGGTTGCCCGCCGCGTTGCGGCCGGCTGTGATCCCTTGGTTGAGGGCGTTCGCCCAGTGTTCGACGCGGAGGTGTTGTTGGTAGTGCGGATGCCAGGCGTTGGCGACGTCGCCGGCGGCGAAGATGCCCTCGACGCTCGTCTCGAGGTGCTCGTCGACGACGATCCCGTTGTCGGTTCGCAATCCAGCGATCTCGGCGAGATCAACCTGGGGCGTGACGCCGACACCTGTCACCACGACATCGGCGGCCTCGAGCCGGCCGTCGTCGAGTTCGACCGCCTCGACAGACTGACGGCCGCAAATCTGGGTCACCCCTCTGCCCATGCGGAGCGTCACCCCATGGTCGGCGTGCAACGCGTGGAACACCCCACCGACCTCGTCGCCGAGGACCCGGTGCAGCGGAACGCGGGCGGGGTCGATGAGTACGACGTCCGCTCCCATCTGCCTGGCGGACGCAGCGACTTCGGAGCCGATCCAGCCCGCACCGACCACCGCAACCCGGGTCGCGGTACAGATGGCGTCGCGCAGACGAAGGGCGTCGTCAGCGGTGCGCAGCACGTGCACCCCGGCAAGATCGGCTCCGGGCACCCGGAGTCGCCGCGGCGCGGCTCCGGTGGCGAGCACGAGTGTGTCGAAGGCGATTCTGTCGCCGCCATCGAGCACGACACGTCTGGCATCCGGATCGAGGGCAATCACACGATCACCGATGAGCTCGATGTCGTGTTCGGCGTAGAACCCGTCCGGATGGACGTGCGCAACGTCGAGGCTCGCCTCGCCGCGCAACACGGCCTTCGACAGCGGTGGCCGCTCATACGGCACGCCCGCCTCGTCACCGATCAGGACGATGCGGCCGGCATAGCCCGCCTCGCGGGCGCCCTCGGCGGCCTTGGCGCCGGCCAGGCTGGCACCGACCACCACGAGTGTCGGTGAGGAGGTCATCGGCTTGTGCGTTCCATGAGTGCGCCTGTGGTCACGTTTGCCGTGATCGCGGTGCGGTCGAAGGCGGTCGCGAGGCGGGCGAGCGCCAACGCCGCCACGAGGAGGCCGAAGTCGCGCAGTGCGACGTCGTAGTAGTCGCCGAGAACGAGCAGGTTGAGAATGATTCCGCCCAGCCATGCGGCGACGAGATATCCACCCCACTTCGGGCGCACGGCGACGACGAGACCGGCGACGATCTCGATCACACCGACCAGCAGCATTGCCTGATGGGCGTCGCCGGGGATGAGGTCGTCGAGCTCGGGCGCCAGGTAGATACGCCAGTCGACGAGCCAGTCGAGGAACTTGTCGAGCCCGAACAGGATCGGCGCGACGGTGAACACGGTCCGGAGCAGGGCGAAAGCCTGGAAAACCGGGTCGCTCAGACGATGCCGTGTCCGCGAAACGCCGGCTGGAGCGTGCAGCAGGGAGGTGTTCATGCGTGACCTTTCTAACGATGGGTGATGTTCACTATAGAATCAGCCGCATCGTCTTTCGTCAAGACAATTCTGTTTTAGAGTGGAGTCGTCACGACACAACCCGCGCGCGCGTTTCTGATCGAGCTCACGCCTGAAGCGGTCATCCTCACTCTGAGCTCACGAACGCCGACGTCTGATACCGAACTCCCCGCCGAAGCGCTCACAGGTCTCGTCTACGGCCGAGCACACTTGGGCAGGGACGAAACCACGCTAGACAAGCATGGCCGAGTGTTTCATGGACCCTGATCACCCACGCCAGACAGCGGCGATGGCACAAAGATAGTTGCCAGTGATTACTCCTGGTCACCAAGCTCTGACCGCTATCCGAGCGAGCCGATGAACCACCGCGGCGTTCTCCGCTGCTCCCTCGCAGCCGTTCTGTTCGGGATTTCTGCACCGGCCGCGTCGCAGCTCGCCGGCGACATGCGCGCCGCCACGCTCGCCGGTCTGCTCTACCTCGGTGCCGCGATCGCGGTCACCCCCGTCGCGTTCCGCAACCGCCCGTCACCTTCCGCCTGGCGGCGAAGCTCCGGTCGGTTGGCATGCGCCGTCATCTTCGGTGGTGCAATCGGACCGCTCTTACTCGCGGCCGGACTCAGCCACACCCCGGCGGCAACCGCCTCACTGCTGCTCAATCTCGAGCTCGTCTTCACCACGATCCTCGCCCACTTCGTATTCCGCGAACACCTCGGCGGCCGGGTCGTCACCGGCACGGGCCTCGTCGTCCTCGCCGGTGCGGTGCTTGCCTGGTCCGGCAGCGCCGACCTGCGATGGGGTGTCCTCCTCATCGCAGGCGCCTGCTTGTCCTGGGCGATCGACAACTGCGTCACCGCCAACCTCGACGAGCTCACCCCCTCGCAGATCACCATGGTGAAAGGCGTCGTCGCCGGCGGGGCCAACCTGGCGATCGGGTTCGCACTCGGTGGATCAGTGGGCGGATGGCCAATCGTTGGGGCGCTCGTCGTCGGCGCGTTCGGCTACGGCGCCTCCATCACGCTCTGGGTCGCCGGCGCACGCGACCTCGGCGCCGCCCGAGGGCAACTCGTGTTCGCCACCGCGCCGTTCATCGGAGCTGTCGTCGCCTGGACCGTCTTCGGCGAGGCCGTGGCGACCCGCGAGGTC
>DASQTR010000082.1:0-4927 GCA_035641795.1 Ilumatobacter sp. | reverse complement strand
GTGCCGCTGCTCGACTATTGGCGGGAACCCAACCGAGCGGTGATGGTCACGCGCTTGCTGACTGGAGGCACGCTGGCGGATCGCATTCCGAGCGACGGCTTTGACACAGCGCGGACGCTTGGAATCCTGGAGACGGTCGCGTCCGCGCTCGCGTCCGCGCATCGGCACGGTGTCGTTCACGGGCGGATCTGCCCGGCAAACGTGTTGTTCGACGCCGAGGGGAACGCCTTCGTGGCGGATCTCGGCATCGACGAGATCTGCTCGGGCGTGATCACGTTCGCGAGCAGCGCCTACGACGCACCGGAGCGACTCGGTGGCACCCTGGCGACACCGGCATCCGACATCTACTCGCTCGGTGTGCTCGTTCAACATCTGCTGAGCGGCACGCCACCACCGCTCGACGGGGCGCTCCACATCGCCGACGGCCCCGCGTCCGCCGTGGTGCGCCGCGCCACAGACCCTCGCCCCGGCCGCAGGCATCAGTCGATCGATGAACTGATCGGGGAGCTACGCGACGCGTTCGCTGTGTCGGAGTCTCCGCCGGCCGCGTTCGTCTCGGCCCGCAATCCGTATCGCGGTCTGGAGGCCTTCGAGCAGGCGGACTCCGGCGACTTCTACGGGCGCGGCCGATCGGTTGCCGAGATGGTCGCCGTGCTCCGACACCAATCTTTGTTGATCGTGGTTGGCCCGTCAGGCAGTGGGAAGTCGTCCGCCGTCAAGGCCGGGCTACTGCCGGCGCTCGCGGCTGGCGCAGTCCCGACCTCCGAGAGTTGGCTCGTCACTGAGATGGTTCCTGGCCGCAATCCGTTCGAGAACCTGGCAGCAGCATTGGGACGGGTCGCCAGTACCGATCTTCCCGACCTCGAGGGAGCGCTCCTGTCTGGCTCGCGCTCCCTCTGTGCAGTGGTCGACCAGCTCGCGCCCGGCAACGCAGGCGTGGTCGTCGTGCTCGACCAACTGGAAGAACTGTTCACTCAGACCCTCGACGACGGCGAGCGGCGTGCGTTCCTCAGCATGTTGGCGGACGTCGCGCAGACAACGGACTCGACCGTCCGCGTCGTCGCCACACTGCGGGCCGACTACTTCGATCGGCCGCTCACCTACCCGGGCTTCGACGAAGCGATCCACGGTCGGACGGTCGCACTCGGAGCGATGTCGACGGACGAGCTGGCGGATGCCGTCCGCCTTCCGTCTGCAGCTGTCGGAGTTGATATCGAGCCTGGCGTCGTCGACAGGATCGTCGCCGAAGCGGAGCAGCAGCCTGGCGCATTGCCACTCGTACAGCACACCCTCTCTGAGTTGTTCGCGATGAGGACCACGAACACGATCACGATTGCGGACCTCGACGAAATCGGCGGTGTTGCGGGCGCGATCGGTCGCCGTGCCGAACAGATCTACCAGTCGTTCGACGACCGCGGACGCGCCGCCACCGAGCAGTTGTTCCTCCGGCTCGTGAGTGTCACGGAGGAGCACGGCGACACCCGCCGGCGTGTACGCCGCACCGAGCTCGAGCGGGCTCGGATCGCGACGGACGCCCTCGACACAGCGCTCACGGAGTACGGCCGCCATCGGCTCCTGACCTTCGATCGCGACCCGGCAAGCCGAACCCCGACCGTCGAGGTGGCGCACGAAGCGCTGCTCACCGATTGGGAGCGCTTCGCGCGATGGGTTGACGAAGCGCGCGACGACCTGCTCGCGCGCCGGCGGGTGGAGAGCGCAACGAACGATTGGATCGCCTCCGGCGGGGACGACAGCTTCCTCTACAGCGGAGGCCGCCTAGAGCTGGCGGAAGCGTGGGCGGCCGAGTCCCGTTTCGGTTTAGGCGACGACGAGCGGCGCTTCCTCGCCGCAAGTCGCGAAAGAGTTGACCGTGATCGCCTCGCGCAGACGCGGAGGCGGCGCAAGGTGATCGTGCTGCTCGCGGGCGCCACCGTGGTGGCGATGATCATGGCCGCGGTTGTGTACGTGCAACGCCGGAACGCCGAGCGCGAGGCTGAAGACACCAGGGCAAGTGAGCTCGCCGGGCTGGCGACGATCGCCATCGACGAAGATCCGGAGCGGGCGATCCTGCTCGGCCTTGCTGCCCACGAACGCACGAGTGAACCCTCGGCCGAGCTGCTCTCGGCTCTGCACCGCGCGGCCCAGTCGGCGCGTCTCACGTTATCGATCCCGGGCGTGATGAACCTCGCCATGGATCAGAGTCCGGACGGATCGTTACTCGTGGCAGATCGCCTCGACGGCACCGGGTTCGTCGTCATCGATGCTGCGACCGGCGGTACCGTTGCCGACGTCACGACCGACTACCCGGTCAGTCCGTACGGGCTTGCGTTCGATGCGACCGGGTCCACCGTGGCGGTCTCTTATGCCGACTCTGATGATCCATCGGCGCCCGCCATCGGGCTCTTCGACGTCGCTTCCGGTGGACCTGTCGGTTCGCTACCTGGTCCGCGGAGTGACGACGGTGGCAGCCTCCAGTTCGATCCAACCGGTCGCTGGCTGGGCGATCTCGGCCCGACTGGCTCGATCGTGTGGGACGTCATCGCGGGCGGGCCTCCCCAGTCGTTCGATGATGCCGGCGATCTGGAGTTCCTCGGCGACGGCAGTTCGGTCGTCGTTCACAAGGGCGCGGGCTTGACGGTCTTCGACCTGGAAACTGGTGAGCAGATTCGCCAGATCGCCGTCCCTGCAGCGGAGTACAACGACCTGGAAATCGACCCGACCGGCAAACTCGCCGCACTCGTTTCCGGCCTGTCGCGTCGCGTCTACGTGATCGACCTGGCGACCGGCGAGCTTCGGGCGGCGTTGGAACTGCGCGGCCCGGTCTTCGCTGACTTCAGTTCCGACGGGAGCGTCCTGGCGGTATCTGGGGATGACAGCCTGATTCGTCTTTACGACACCACTGAGTTCGTCGAGAAACGCCGGCTCGTTGGAGGTTCCGGCACGCCCTGGTTCCTCTTCTTCTCTCCCGACGATTCCCGACTCGTCTCTGCTAGCACTGGCGAGATTCGGACCTGGGACATCTCGGAAGGCGGCCCGGAGGCGCTCGGCAATCTCGAGGTGGCAGGCGACTTGCTCGATCGCGTCGTTATGGCCGCGGACGAATCGGCGGCTTACGTGACCACCTACGCGGACTCCGGATCTCTGAGTTCGCTCCATCGCGTCGACACCCGCACTGGCGAGGATGAAGTACTGCTGGCGGATGTCCCGTACTTCTTCTCAACCCGGCCCCTCGTCAGTCCCGATCTCTCGCATGTGGCCACCATGGCCAGAGACGACCCCTTCGTGAGCGAGCTGATCACGCTCGCGGACGCGGCCACGACCCGACTTGATCGTTGCGATTCGGTGCGAGCGTTCGACGAGTCCGGTCGAGTGGCTGCAGTGGATGCAGTGTTGCTGTGCTTCGAGCAGGAACAGGAGCTCGGGCTCGTCAGCCGCATCGTCGACCTCGAGACGGGTCGAACGATTCTCCCTCTTCCCCCGATGGATTTCCGCGGTTCCGACGTACCGACACCGATCTACGCTGCGGCGTTCGGTCCGCCTGGCGACGACGGCCTCCCAGATGTTGTGGCGGTCATCGATCGCCTCACGTTCACCACCACCATCTACGACCTCGACGACGGCCAGACCGTCGGCACCTACCGCGAGGACGCAGACATTCCAATCAGTCTCGCGGTGTCGCCGGATGGCGCCCGCCTGGCACTGCTGATGGAGAGTGGCCGGCTGATCGTCATGGACCTGGAGGGGATCATGGGAGGCGAGGACCCGGCGAACACGGTCCTCGTGGATATCCCCGCTCACGCCGCGGGAAGCAAGGCCGTCGCCTTCTCCGAGAGCGGGATGATCGCGACGGGATCGTCCGCCGACGGCATCAGCATCTGGTCCCCCGAGGGCAAACCGGTCGCCAGTGTGCCTACGCTTCAGGCGGACGATCCAACGTTCGCGTTCGTGCCGGGTACCGACACCCTCTACTACGAGGACGGCGGCGGAGTCGTCCGCCGCCTCCCAGTCGACATCGCCGAGGTCATTGAGGTGGCACGCTCACTGCTCATGCGTGGCTTCACCCCACAGGAATGTTCCCGGTACTTCCCTGACGAGGAGTGCCCCACGTTCGACGTCTGATACCCGAAGGCCCGGTGTCAGACACCAAGCGTTCCCGCCACCGCGATCGGTTGCAGCTTCCTACCTGAACGCTTGGTGTCAGACACCTGCTGGTGGGACGGACTGGTACATGTCGAGCAGTTCGGTCACGACGGCGTTGATCTTGGCTGTGATCTGTTCTGTTGGGACCACTGACCCGCCGTAGACAGAAGAGCTCTGGGCTGGCTCGCCGCGGTGCTCGTTGGCGTATGCCACCGCCTCGGGCAGGTCGTGCTGCCACGCTTCCAGCACCCCCGGTTGCGTCTGCGGCCTCGTCACCGCCATGTGGATCGCGTTCGGGTACTGCTGTCCGTTCAGCCGCCAACCGCGGGCCTTCATCGCATCGTTGACGTGGTAGATGTCGAACACATCCGACGTGAACGAGAAGCAGAACGACGGGTTGCCGATGATCCGCAGCTCGGAGTGGGCGCGGACCGCGTCCTGCATCGCGTAGGCGGTCTCGAAGATCCGTCCTGCGTAATTGAGATAACCCTCGCGGCCGAGCGACACGAGTGACGCCCACGTCGCCGCCAGCAGGCCGCTGGAACGCGAACCCTCGATCCCCGGTGACGCGTACTTGCCGCCGGACCAGTCGGTCATGAAGAAGTACTGGCCGTTGCGCAACGCCTTGTCGCGGAACATCAGGATCGAGGTGCCCTTGACGCTGTAGCCGTACTTGTGGGTGTCGGCCGAGATCGTCGTGACACCCGGATGCCTGAAGTCGAAGGGCGGGATGTCGTAGCCGAGCTGCTCACCGAACGGGAGGATGAACCCGCCGAGACAGCCGTCG